>JAFMQP010000018.1 GCA_017354575.1 Acidothermales bacterium
GCAGCAGCACCGGTTCCTGGCAGGTGACGACGCTTTCCGGCACCATCGCGTCCGGCGCGCGGTACCTCGTCGGCGAGGCGAAGGGCGCGGGCGGCACGCAGCCACTGCCGGACCCGCAGGCCACCGGCACCATCGCCATGTCGGCGACGACCGGGACGGTGGCGCTCGTCCACGACACCGCCGCGCTCACGTGCGCCGACTCCGCGTCCTGCGAGAGCGCGTCGGTCGACCTCGTCGGCTACGGGACCGCGGCGATCAGCGAGACGTCCCCGGCAGGCGGCGCGTCGAACACCGCATCCGTGCAGCGGACCGACGAGGCCGACAGCGACGACAACTCCGCCGACTTCGCCGCCGCGGCGCCGACACCGGGCGCGGCCAACACCGGCGGCGGTGGCGGTGGCGGGGAGCCGGGACCGTTGCGGATCCACGACATCCAGGGCGCAGACTGGCTCTCGCCGCACGACGGCGACCAGGTCACCGACGTGCCCGGCGTCGTCACCGGCGTCCGCGGCACCGGTTCGAGCAGGGGTTTCTGGTTCCAGGACCCCACGCCGGACTCGAACCCCGCGACGAGCGAGGGCATCTTCGTCTTCACGTCCTCGCCGGGCGTCTCGGTCGGCGACTCGGTGCTCGTCTCCGGCAGCGTCAAGGACTTCTACCCGCTGGGCAGCGGCGAGAGCGTCGCGACGACGTCGAACCTCTCGGTCACCGAGATCGACGGCCCGACGACGACGGTGCTGTCGCACGGCAACGCGCTGCCCGCGGCCCAGGTGATCGGACCGTCCACGGTCCCCGACACCTACGCGCCCGACCTCGGCGGCGGCAACATCGAGTCGACCCACGTCGACCCGTCCCGTTCCGCCCTGGACTTCTGGGAGTCGCGTGAGGGCATGCGCGTCGAGGTCGACGACGCACGCGTCGTCGGGCCGTCGAACACCTTCGGCGAGCAGTACGTCACGACGAAGCCGGCACAGACGCCCACGTTCCGCGGGGGCACGGAGCTGCTCGCGGAGAACGCGACGCCGTCCGGACGGATCGAGATCGTGCCGGCGAACGGCGACAACCCGGGCGTCTCGGTGGGCGACGTGTTCGGCGGCGCGACGGTCGGCCCGGTGGACTACTCGGAGTTCGGCGGCTACACCATCGCGGCCACGACGCTCGGCAGCGTGCAGAAGGGCAACCTGCCACCGGTACAGGCGGTTCACCAGGGCACGGGCCAGCTCGCGGTCGCCACGTACAACGTGGAGAACCTCGCGCCGAGCGACCCCGCGTCGAAGTACCAGCGCCTCGCGCAGGGAGTCGTCACGAACCTCGCCACGCCGGACGTCATCGGCGTCGAGGAGGTGCAGGACGACGACGGCGCTACCGACGACGGCGTCGTCACCGCCGGCGCGACGCTGACCAAGCTCACCGACGCGATCGTCGCGGCGGGCGGCCCGCGTTACGACTGGCGTGAGATCGACCCGGTGAACGACAAGGACGGCGGTCAGCCGGGCGGCAACATCCGGGTCGTGTTCCTGTTCAACCCGCAGCGGGTGTCGTTCGTCGACCGCGGGTCCGGCACCGTGGACCGGTCGACGACGGCGACGTCCGTCGAGAAGCTGAAGGGCAAGCCGGCGCTCACGTTGTCGCCGGGCCGGGTCGATCCCACCAACGCGGTGTGGGACGACAGCCGCAAGCCGCTGGCAGGTGAGTTCCGGTTCCAGGGCAACACCGTGTTCGTCGTCGCGAACCACTTCGACTCCAAGCTCGGGGACCAGGACGCCGACGGCCGCTTCCAGTACCCGACGCAGTCGTCGGCGGTACAACGCTCCGGGCAGGCGCATGTCGTGCACGACTTCGTCGACAAGCTGCTTGCCGTGGACAGGAAGGCGGACGTCGTCGTCCTCGGCGACCTGAACGACTACCAGTTCAGCCCGGCGCTGTCGGTGCTGCGCACCGGCACGGCGGACGGGTCCGGCACGCCGACCCTCGACGACCTCATCACGACACTGCCCGCCGACGAGCGTTACACCTACGTCTTCGACGGGATCTCCGAGGTGCTCGACCACATCCTCGTCACCTCCGGCGCGGGCCGCCCGGAGTACCAGGTCGTGCACGTGAACGCCGAGTACACCGACCAGACCAGCGACCACGACCCCCAGGTGGTCCGCCTCAGTCCGTAGCGGGCGTCATGACCCGCGCGGTCAGTCTGCGAACGCCTGGAACTCGGCCGCGCGTACCTGGCCCGAGATCGTGCTGCCGGTCGTGCAGTCGGTCGGCACGTTGGGGTCGTCGGTCTGCTGGCCGGCGTACTGCGGGTTCCCGGTGCACTGGGACGCCACCACGCGAAGACGCAGGTGCGTCGCCGTCGTCGGCGCGATGTCGAACGACCGCATCGTCAGCGTCGGCGCCACCGGACGCGGGAGGTCGGACGGGAACGCGTTCGTCGCGCTCGTGTAGGCCACCCGGTAGTCACCGTCGTTCGCGCACGACACCGTCGCCGACGCCGTGCACGCCAGCACCTGGAACGACCGCAGCGCGGTGAACCGGTTCTGCGAACCGGTGTCGCCGCCCGGGTCCTGCGCGTTCGCCGGACGCAGCAGCGCGCTCACCTGGACGCGGTCCACCCGCTGCGGCCTGTCGCCGCCAAGGCGCACCGTCACCTGCCTGCCCGCCACCGGCGTGCCCGCGTCGCCGAGGGACGCCCACGTCGTGCCCTCGTCGTCGTCGATCAGGCCGGCGAGGTCGACGCCGTCGCCCGACGCGCTGGCGCCGCTGCTCGCGGACGCGAGGTTGCGGTCCATCTTCACGTTCACGGTCTGCTGACCGGCCCGCACGTGCGCCGTGAACCGCGCGGCGCCGAAGCCCGGTGCCTGCGCGACGAACCGGTAGTCGCCCGGCACCATGCCGGCGACGTCCGACAGGCCGGTCGACGGGTCGGTGTCGGCGGCCGGCACCGCGCGTGCCTGGTAGTCGCCGACGAACACCCGCATGTCGGCGATGCCCGCGGCGTCGCCGGAAGGCACGAACCGCACCGAGCCGTTCGCCGCCAACGGCGAGGCGAAGCTCGGCGTCGGGTCGGTGTCGGCCGTGCCGTTGCTGCTGGCGTCGACGCCGAAACCGCGCCGTGCGAACGCGTTCCAGATCAATGCCTGGTTCGCGCCGCCGAACCGCATCTGGTCGGCGGCGAGCATCGCGTCCCGCGCGTCCACCATCGACACCGAGCCCTGCGCCATCAGCAGCCACGCGTCGTACATGAGCTGGATCCAGCGCCGGTCGCCCGGGCACCGCCCGACCGGTGTCGTGCCGTCGGCGCACGAGCGCAGCAGCGCCGGGTTGCCCGAGCCGTACCTGGCGGTGAACGCCTGCCGCACGTCGAAGTTCACGGCGTTCCAGATCTCGCCGTCCGCGTGCACCTCGGGACCGGTGAGGTCGAACCCGACATCGCTGTAGTTCAACGGGCTCTGGGACAGGTCGTAGTCACGGATGCCGCGCTCACGGTTGCCGGTGACGTACTGGCCGGTGACGTACGGCTTCTGCCCGGGAGGGACGAGCCCGTAGGCGTTGAGGTACTCCATCGCGTCCAGGTCGGACCAGGACTCGCCCATCGAGCCGGCCTGGAAACCGGTCAGGCCGCGGTCGGGTCCCGCCACCATCCGGTTGGAGATCGCGTGCGTGTACTCGTGCCCGATCACGGAGACGTCGTAGTCGCCGTCGACACAGGGTGAGTAGAACGAGCCCGCGACGGACTGCCACAGGTACATGTTCGTGACCGGCGGCGTACCGTCAGGGCCGGTCGACTGGTTGGCGTTGTCGCGGATGAGCGACGTCGTCACGCGCGCGCCGGACTGCGCGTTGCCGTGCTCCGGGTCGTTGCCGAGCCCGCCCTTGCCGAAGTTGTCGACCTGCAGGTTCCACGCGTTCTCGTTGAACCCGAGCTTGTACGCGAAGTCGTGCATGCGGTTGTGGGTGACGAGCAGCGAGGTGTCGGCCGCGTCGATGTCGTTGCGCTGCGCGGAGCCGAACACGTTGGGGTTGCAGCGTTCCCTGAGCCACTGGTTCGTCCACGGGTAGGTGTACGAACGGTCGGCGCTCGGTGTCGCGAAGTCGAAGCTGAACCCACGGCCGGTCGGGTCGTTCCAGTTCTCCGCGGCCCACTCGTTGTTGCCACGCGTGGTGTCACTTGGCGTGTCACCGAGCGCCGGGTCGACGTCCCACTGCAGCGGGGACGACGCGTTCGCGACGGCGAGGTCGCAGCCGGGCGTCGGCGTCCAGCACAGCGTGGCGCGGGTGTCGCGCGAGCTGTAGTCCGCCGGCGGGTTCGCGAGGAACGCCTTCCACTCGGGGTCGTCCGTCTCGTCGACGAGCGTGTCCTCGCGGACGAGCACCTGCCCGGTACGCGCGTCGACGTAGCTCGTGTACGACCGCGGGTCGTGCTCGGCCTTGTCGGAGAGCGCGACCTCGTACGCCGCGCGCGCACCGCCGTCCGGCATCGGCACGGCGACCTGCTTGACGCTCTGCCTGCCGGAAAGCCCGGACGCGGTCAACCGCTGCCAGCCGTTGTCGCGGCCGTGCGAGGCGACCGTGCCCGCGGACAGCCCTGCGTCCTTCGCCGCCGCGGCCACGGCGTCGTCGGCCGACAGCGTCGCCGCCGCCGGCGCGCTCACGTCGCGCGCCAGGCTCGAGCTGACCGAGTACGCGCGGCCGCCCGCCACGCCCACGCTCACCAGGCCGTCGTAACCGGCGGGCAGGTCGCCGAACCGCTCGCGCAGCAGCACGGCCGCGCCCGAGCCGACGCGGTTGACCGACACCAGTTGCAGCGATCCCACGGCGTCCGCGGAGACGCCGAGGACGTCGCGGTTCCGCGTCAGGTACGCGCGCGCCGCCCGCTCCGGGTCGGCCGGGAGTCCCGTCGCGAGCGCGCCGTTCCGGGGCGCGAGCCGCTCGGCGGTGCCGAAGCGGTTCCACTGGGAACGCAGCCCGTCGCGGTTCGCAAGCGCCTGCTGGCCTCGGGTCGGCGCGCGCCCACCGGGACGGGCGTCATGGTCGCCACGTCCTTGGTGCGTCTGTGGAGCGGCGGTGCTGCGCGTCGGTGGCGCGGCGGCGGCGAGACCTGGAACGGTGAGGGCGACGACGGCAGCCGCGGATGCGGCGACGATCGCGCGGGAACGAACTGAAACGCGCACGACGGACCTCCTGGGACCGCATCCCCCGGCGCCTCTCGTCCAGGATCTCCGGATCGTCTGCGTCGGCTGGCGCGACGTTAAGCGGGGGCAAATCCATCGTCAAGAAGTCCTACGGGACGTAACAGGCGACGGGGACCTTCGCCCCGTATGCCCAGATGAACTCGCGCACGTCGTGTCAGTGCGTGACATGGCTTCAGCCGCCGATGTAGCTCGTTCACGCGCCGGGACTGGCGCATGCCTGAGGTCACCGCCACGACGACGTGGGCCGTCGCCGGACCGACGCCCGACGCCGCCGTCGTCACCGTGCCGATTCCGGTGCAGGCGGACGGGTCTTGACCGGTGCCGGGTCGGTCAGCCGGCGTACGCGTCGCGCAGCGCCTGGACGTCCAGCTTCTTCATCTGCAGCATCGCCTTGGTCGCCCGCGCGGCCGCCTCCTTGTCGGCGCCGGAGATCATCTCGTGCAGCTCCCTGGAGTCGACCTGCCAGGACAGCCCGTACCTGTCCTTCAGCCAGCCGCACGGCCCTTCCTCGCCGCCGGCGGTGAGCTTCTCCCACAGCTCGTCGATCTCCTCCTGCGAGTCACAGGTGAGGTGGATCGAGATCGCCTCGTCGAACGTGAACTGCGGCCCGCCGTTGAGGCCGATGAACTCCTGGCCGTCGAGCTCGAACAACACGACCATCACGGAGCCCGTGGGGCCGGGACCGGCGTCGCCGTACGGCACGACGTCGGTGATCCGCGAGTTCTTCACGACCGAGGTGTAGAACCTCGCCGCCTCCTCGGCCTGGCCGTCGAACCACAGGCAGGTACTGACGCTTCCCATCGCTTGCTCCTCGCGTCGGGTTCCGGTGTTTCAGGTACGGACCGGGCGTCGCGCCGGAACTCATCGGTGCGTCAGGAATCGAACCCGATGCCGAAGCGGTCGAGCCCGCGGAGCCAGAGGTTGCGCCGCCCGTCCCGCGCGTCGGCCCGGGCGAGCGACCACCTGGTGAGCGCGACGAGGCCGTAGCGCAGCGGTTCCGGCGGGAACGGCACCGGCTTGGACCGCACCATCCGCAGCTCGGTCAGCTCGGTCGTGCCCTCGAGCAGCCGGTCGAGCATGACGTTCGCGGCGAACCGGCTCGCGCCGACGCCGAGGCCGGTGAAGCCGGCGGCGTACGCCAGCCGGCCCGCGTGCGCGCCGCCGAAGAACGCGCAGAACCTGCTGCAGGTGTCGGTCACGCCGCCCCAGGTGTGGGTGAACCGGACGCCGGTGAGCTGCGGGAAGGTGGCGAAGAAGTGCTCGGCCAGCCGGTGGAACGTCGCCGGCCGCTGGTCGCGCTTCGAGTGCACCGAGTTGTTGTAGTGGTAGACGGCGTCGTAGCCGCCCCAGAGGATCCGGTTGTCGTCGGTGAGCCGGTAGTAGTGGAACTGGTTGCCGCTGTCCGAGACGCCCGACCGGCGTTTCCAGCCGACCGTCGCGAGCTGGTCCGCGGAGAGCGGCTCGGTGACGAGCACGTAGTCGTACACCGGCAGCACGAAGGCGCGGATCCGTTGCAGCAGCGGCGGGAACGCGGCGGTGCCGATCGCCACCTGGTCGCAGGCCACGCGGCCGCGCGGGGTGGGCAGCTGCAGGTGGCCGCGGATGGCGTCCACGCTGTAGACGCGGGTGTTCTCGTAGATGCGGACGCCGAGGCGCAGGCAGGCGTCGCGCAGGCCCCACGCGAGCTTCGCCGGGTTGAGCATTGCGGTGCTGTCCGGGTCGTACAGGCCGCCGAGGTAGGTCGGCGAGTCGACCTCCTCGCGGACGCCGGCGCGGTCGAGCAGCTCGACGTTCTGCCCGTACCGCCGGCCCTGCTCGGCGACCTTGGCCAGCTCGCCCACCTGCCACTGCTCGGTCGCGACCGTGAGCTCCCCCGTCCGCTCGAACGTGCAGTCGATGCCGTACTTGTCGACGCTGCGGGCGATGCCGTCGAGGTTCTCGTTGCCGAGCCGTTCCAGCACGTCCATCTCGTCGGGGAAGCGCGCGATACCGTTGGCCAGCCCGTGGGTGAGGCTGGACGAGCAGAACCCGCCGTTGCGCCCGGACGCCGCCCAGCCGACCTGGCGGCCCTCGACGAGCACCACCTCGAGGTCCGGGTCGCGCTCCTTGGCCATCAGCGCGGTCCAGAGGCCGGTGTAACCGCCGCCGACGACGGCGAGGTCGCAGTCGACGTCGCCGACGAGCTGCGGGCACGGGTCCGGCGCGGTGGCGTCGTCCAGCCAGAACGGCTTGGGCCTGGCACCCGAGAGGGCGGCTTGCGCGGTGGAGGTCACGACCCCGAGGCTATCGACGCCTCCGGACGGGCTTTCCGGCGCCACTGCGCTGCGGCGGCTTCGCCGTCAGGTAGCGCTGCACGGTCGGGGCGAGCCAGGCGATCACCTCGTCCTTCGACATCGCGGCGAGGGGCGGGAATCGCAGGACGTACCGGCACAACGCCATGCCGAGGATCTGCGACGCCACCAGGCCCGCCCTCCGGACGGCGAGCCTGCGGTCCGGGTCGAGGGACTCCGCCACGGTGACGATCTGCTCGCCGAAGATGGACCGCGCCCGGTCCGCGGCCGCCTCGTTCGTCGCGGCCGAGCGCAGCAGCGCGTTCAGCGTCCCGTCGCCCTCCCACCGGTCGACGAAGTGCCGCACCAGCGTCTCGCCCAGCGCACGTCTCGGCACCGCGGACACGTCGGGAATCCGCAGGTCGATCTCGGCCGCGGCCACGAACAGCTTCTCCTTGCTGCCGAAGTACCGCATCACCATCGCCGGGTCGATGGCCGCGTCCGCCGCGATCGCCCGGATCGTCGCCCGCTCGTACCCGTCGGACGCGAACCGCCCGCGGGCCGCGGCCAGGATCGCGGCCTTCGTCGCGTCGGAACGCCTCGGCGTGTCATTCATGTCAACAATTGTAGGCCAACAAGCGTTGACATGACCAGACGGTGTTCCTACTCTCGATGGCAGGACTCGTGGAGGGAGCGTCCACAATGCCGACAGACACCGACGTCATCGTCGTAGGCGCCGGGCCCACCGGCCTGCTGCTCGCCGGCGACCTCGCCTCGCTCGGGGTGCGCTGCGCGCTGGTCGAACGACGCGCCGGCGAGTCGAACCTCACCCGCGCGTTCGCGGTGCACGCGCGCACCCTCGAGCTGCTCGACGCCCGCGGGCTCGCCGACGAGCTGCTGGCCACGGGCAGCCGGGTGCGGCAGCTGCGGATCCTCAACAGTGCGGCCGTCAGTCTCGCCGACCTGCCCACGCGGTTCCCGTTCGCGCTGGTGACGCCGCAGTACGAGACCGAGCGGCTGCTGGAACGCCGCGCGCTCGCCGCGGGCGTCGACATCCGCGCGGGCGTCGAGGTGCGCGGGCTGCGGCAGGACGACACGGGCGTCGACCTCGACGTCCGGCTGGCCGACGGCTCGGCGGCCACCTTGCGTGCCGGGTACGCCGTGGGCACCGACGGCGTCCGCAGCACGGTGCGGCGCGCGCTCGGCCTGCCTTTCCCCGGCAGGTCGGTTGTCCGGTCGATGATGCTCGCCGACGTGCGGCTCACCGACCCGCCGGACGACGTGCTCAACGCTTCCGTCGGAGACCGCGGCTTCGCGTTCCTCGCGCCGTTCGGCGACGGCTGGTACCGCGCGATCGCCTGGGACGCGCGCGACCAGCAACCCGACGACGCCGACGTCGAGCTGGACGAGATCCGCGGCGTCTTCCGCCGGGTGCACGGCACCGACTTCGGCATGCACGGCGCGCGCTGGCTGTCGCGCTTCCACAGCGACGAGCGGCAGGCGCCGCGCTACCGCGTCGGCCGGGCCTTCCTCGCCGGCGACGCCGCGCACGTGCACTCCCCCGCCGGCGGCCAGGGCATGAACACCGGGCTGCAGGACGCCGCCAACCTCGGCTGGAAGCTCGCCGCCGCCGTGCACGGCCACGCGCCGGCGTGGCTGCTCGACAGCTACCAGGCCGAACGCCACCCGGTCGGCACCGCCGTGCTCAGGGGCAGCGGCGCGCTGCTGCGCCTGGGGCTCGGCCAGAGCCTGCCGCTACGGGTCGCGCGGGCGGTCGGCACCGCGGTCGCCGGGCGGGGGCTGGTGCCGAGAAAGGCCGCGAGCACGGCGATCTCCGGCCTCGGCATCCGGTACGCGCATCCGCGGGGCACGCACCCCTCGGTCGGCCGGCGGATGCCGGACATCGCGGTCGAGCCGACGGCGTCCGGCGCGAGGCGGCTGTACGAGGTGCTCCGCGGCGGCCGGTTCGTGCTGGTGACGTGCTCCGACCACGACGGTGAGCTCGCCGGCTGGGCGGACCGCGTCGCCGTGGTGCGGCCGTCCCGCCCGAACGCCACGACCGTGCTCGTCCGGCCGGACGGCTACGTCGCATGGGCGGCCGACGAACCGACGGCGGGGCTCGCCGACGCGTGCATGCACTGGCTCGGTGACCGTGCACCGGCAGTCACCTCCGCGGCCGCGTCCGGTCAGCCGGACTTGCGGCGGAACTGACGCCTACCGCCCTCGCGCTGCGACGGCCGGACGTCCTTGCCGTCGCCGCCACCGGGACCCGCCGACCCGTGCTCGGCGTTCTTCTTGCGCTGCAACGCCTCGCGGAACCGGCGGTGCGTCTCGTCGTCCGCCGCACCGCGCTTCTCATCGGCCATGGGCTCAGGCTACCTCCGCCCCGAGACGCGACGAGCGCCCGCACGCCCTGACGGCGTGCAGGCGCCCGGCACGGTCAGAAGCGGAGCCGCCAGAGCTGCCCCGGCGGGACGCCGCCCGCGCCGTCGCTGTCGGAGACGCCGAACGCCGAGACGTACACGTTGCCGTGCCGGTCGACGGCAAGCCCCGCGGGCAACGGCACCGACCGCACGGAACGGTGACAGTTCGGCGTGATGCGGACGACGTCGCCGCCACCGTCCGCGCCGCCGGTCAGCTCGCTGACGTACATGCTGCCGTCCGGCCCGAACGCGACGCCGGTGACGGTGGTGAAGCCGGTCGTGTCGGAGCGGCAGAGCGTGCCGCCCTTGCCGTACCAGCCGAGCGGCCTGCCGGTCCACGGCGAGACCTTCCACACGCGCGCCTCGCCGGGCTCGAAGTGCGCGAGCTCGCCGACGTACAGCGCGCCACCGCGTCCCCAGGCAAGCGACGTCGGCACCGAGTGCCCGTCGCACTGCTCGGTGAACGTGCCGCCGCACCCGTGCAGCGGGAAGACGGTCAGCACCCTCGTCCGGCCGTGGTCGACCGTGATCAGGTCGTTGCCGCCCGCGTCCGCGACGATCGTCCGGTGCCCGCCCGCCGGCAGGATCGCGTACGGGTTCGGGTTGACGTCCGTGCCGTCCGGGTTCTCGGTCAGCTCCACCGCCGCGATGTCCGCGACCGCCCGCGTCGACTGCCCCGACACCGCAAGCAGCTTGCCGAGCTGCCCGGTCGGCAACCCCGGCTCCGACACGGCGGCGGGTGGCGCCCACGTCTCCTGGGCGAGGATCCGCCCGTCCTGGTACGCCACGCCGTCCGATCCGACGGCGTTGCCGCCCTCGGGCGTGGCGCTGGACGCGAGCCCGCCGACGACGCGGCGCGGCTGCGTGTCCCTGGCGTACCGCGGGTTCGCGACCCGGCTGACCGACCCGGTGGCACCGAGGCAGGTCTGGCCTTCGGGCCCGGTGTAGCAGTTGTAGGCGCCGGGGTGGAGCGAGCCGCGTCCCGCCTCCGCGATGAGCAGGCTGCCGCCCGGTCCCCAGGCGAGCTGGCGCGGGTTGTTCAGGGCGCTGACCACCACCGTGGCTCCCTGCGACGCGGCGGACGCCCCCGCGGGTGCCGCGAGGCCGACGACGCCTGACAACGCGGCCGCCAGTGCAACACTCGTACGTCTTCGCATACCGGTCCTCCAGTCCGAAAGCGAGTGACGGATGGGGGCCGCGGCGACAACGCAACCATCTCGGGCCGGTCGGTGGGTGGAGACGCCGTAGGGACGGGCGCCACGTCGCTCTCCCGTCACCGGTCGTGGCCAAACGGCAGGTAACAGCGATCTGAACGAACCACCCGCGACAGGTATGCGGACGCGGGCGGTGCCGCGGCGACCGTTAGCGTCATGCCGTGACCGAGTCGACGCTTCCGGGACGGCGGCTGGACGGTCGGCTGCGCGGACTCGCGGGGAACGGCCTCGTGCCGGCCGCGATCGCCGCCGTGCTGCTCGGCGTCATGCTGGTGCGCGCCCAGACGCCTCCGGTCGACGTGCTGCGTTACGCCGGATACCTCGCCGTGCTCGTCGTCGCCCCCGGCTTCGTCGCCTGGCGCTGGCTCGTCGGCGTCGGGGCGCTCGGCGAGGACCTGGCCACGGGCACCGCGGCCGGCCTCGCCGTGGAGCTGTTCGCCTACCAGGGTGCGGCCGCACTGGGACACCCGGGCTGGTACGTCGTCGTGCCGCTCGCGCTGCTCGGGTGCGGCATCGCGGTGCCGTCCCTGCGGCGCGGCGTGTTCCGGCGCGGCTCGGCCCGCTTCGGCCCCGGTGCGTCCTGGCTGACGGCCGCGTCCGTCGTCGCCGGGAGCGCGTTCCTCAGCCTGCGCTCGTTCGCGAACAGCCCGCTGGTCGACGGCTACCCGCGCGGGACGTACGTCGACATCTCGTTCCAGCTCTCGCTCGCGGCGGAGGCGAAGCACCACTTCCCGATGACGACGCCGTACGCGGCGTCGCTGCCGTTGCACTACCAGTACTTCGTCTACGAGCACCTGGCGGCGGCGAGCTGGGCCGCCGGCGTGGACCTGCCCGTCGTGGTGACCCGGCTGTTCGTGTTCCCGCTCGTCGCGCTCGGCGTCGTGCTCGCGGTCGTCCTGGCGAGGAGGCTCGGCGCGCTCGGCTGGCTCGCCGGGACGGCGGCGGTGCTCGCCGCGCTGTCCCGCTCGTGGCCGGCGTCGAGCTGGAACGTCGTCGACATCGCCTACCTCAGCCCCACCCAGGCGTACGCCACGGCACTGTTCGGCGCGCTCGCGGTGGCACTCGTGGACGGGCTGCGCGGCAGGTTCTCCGGGGTGCGACCGTGGGCGCTCGTCGCCCTGCTCCTGGCCGCGAGCACGGCGAGCAAGGGCACCGTGCTGCCGCTCGTGATGGGCGGCCTCGCGGTCGTGCTGGTGATCGCGCTGGTCCGCCGGGCGAACCGGATGCCCGCGCTCGTCGCGCTGCTGCTGGCCGTCGTGGCGTGGGCCGTCGCGTACGTCGCGGTGTTCGCCGGCACCAGCCTCGGGCTCACGGTGTCGCCGCTGCACCTGATCCGCGGCGCGAACGTCGAGCTGTTCGGGCACGGTATCGGCCTGGTGCCGCTCCTGCTCGTCGTCCTGCTGTCGTGGGCCGCGCCGCTGCTGGGCGCTCTGGTCCTCGTCTGGCTGGACCGGCTGGAACCGGCGACGACGCTCGTCGCGGCGATGGCCGTCGGCGGCGCCGTCGCCGCGCTGCTGTTCGGCCAGGCGTCGCACAGCGAGTCGTACTTCGTCCGGACGGCCGCGGTCCTCGGCGCCGCCGTGGCGGCGGCCGCGCTGCAGCGGAGCTGGCGGGCCGGGCGGTGGTGGCGCGCCGCGACCGCCGTGCTCGCGATCGCCGTCGTGGCGACCGTCGGCGTCCGCGCGGTGTCCGCGCCGGCCGCCGTGTGGACGGGCACCGTCGCCTTCCGGACGCAGCCGACGCCCGCCCGTTACACCGGCGTGTCGGCCGACGAGGTGAACGCCGCCCGCTGGCTGCGCGGCCACGCGGGCGTCGACGACCTCGTCGCGACGAACCAGCACTGCCGCCCGCTCGTGGCCGCCGTCGGCGCCACCTGCGACCGGCGCGCGTTCTGGCTCGCGGGGGCCAGCGAGCGCAGGGTGCTCGTCGAGGGCTGGGGCTACACCGACGCGGCACGCGCGTACGCGGCCGCGCGAGGGGGGAACGGGCGGCTCTCGGGCTCGTTCCCCGACCAGCGCCTGCTGGACGCGAACGACACCGTGTTCCGCCGGCCGACCGCGACGGCCGTGGCGGCACTGCGCGACCGGTACCACGTGCGCTGGTTGTTCGGGATCGGGCTGGCACCCCGCGTACGCGTCCACCTCGACCAGCTGGCGACGGCGCGGTTCCGGTCCGGTGACGTGGTGGTGTACGAGCTCAACCGCTGAGCGACGCCGGCACGTCCTCGCTCTCGGCGTCGTCCCCGCGTTCCGCGGAGTCGTACGCCACGAAGTAGGCGGGGCGGCCCTGCATCGCGAGGTACATGCGTCCCACGTACTCACCGAGCAGGCCGAGGCAGAACAGCTGCAGCGCGCCCACGCCGACGACGGTCGCGAAGGTCGACGTCCAGCCCGGCGTCACGACCCCGGCGAGCCAGGAGATGAGCGCGTACGCGATCAGCACGAGCGAGACGAGGATGCCGAGGAAGCCCAGCCAGGTGGCGACCCGCAGCGGCAGCACCGAGAAACCGGTGACGCTGTCGAGCGAGAGCCGGACCATCCGCGTGAGCGAGTACTTCGTCCGGCCCGCCGCGCGCTCCGCCCGCTCGTAGGTCACCGTGGTGCTCGGGAACGCGAGTGCGGGCACCGCGAGCCGGAGCACCCGGTTGTGTTCCGGCAGCGCGTTCACGGCGTCCACGGTCGCACGGCTCATCATCCGGAAGTCGCCGGCGTTGGACGGGACACGCGCGCCGGCGAGGCGGCGCATCAGCCCGTAGTAGAGAGCGGCGGTGTGCCGCTTGAACGAGGTGTCGGTGCTCCGGTCGGCCCGCGCCGCATACACGACGTCCGAGCCCGTCCGCCTGGCCGCGGCCACCATGTCGGGCACCAGCTCGGGCGGGTCCTGCAGGTCGGCGTCCATCGTGACGACCCAGTCCCCGCGCGCCCGGCTGAGGCCCGCCGAGAGCGCGGCCTGGTGGCCCGCGTTGGCCCGCAGGCGGACGACCCGCAGCTCCGGCCACTCGCGGCGGTAGCGCTCCAGCAGCACCGGCGTGGTGTCCCTGCTCCCGTCGTCGACGACCACGACCTCGTACGGCTCACCGCCCGCGTCGAGCACGGGACGCAGCCTCTCGACGAAGAGCTCGACGACCTGCTCCTCGTCGTACATCGGCACCACGACTGACAGCATCTCGCGTCTGGTTCCTCCCCGTCCGTCCACGACAACGCATCGTCTACCGCCCAGACACCGTCGCGCAGCATGGTTCACCAACTCGTCAACGGAGGTTCTTCCCGCGTTCGACGCGGTCGATGTGAGCTCGACCGCCCTACACCAGGTCGGGGATCTCCTGCACCGCGTACCAGGCGAGCTCGTGTGCCTCGGCCTCGTCGACGGTGAACCTCGCGTCGTCGTCGCCGGCGTCGGCGTCCGGCAGCGCGC
Source organism: Acidothermales bacterium (assembly GCA_017354575.1). Lineage (GTDB taxonomy): Bacteria > Actinomycetota > Actinomycetes > Streptosporangiales > WHST01 > WHST01. Next base: position 14,511 of record JAFMQP010000018.1, read on the forward strand.
GGACGGCGGCGGCGACGTCGGGCTGGGCGTGCGGGTCGTCGACGTGGGCTGACACCACCGAGGTGAACGGAACCGTTGCGCCGACACGGATCGCGGCCGGGTCACTGTCGGACCGCCCCACCGGCGTGACGTCGGCGTCGGGGACGTCGGCGGCCACGACGACCCGCCGCGGCGGCACGCCGCTGTCCTCCGGCGACGCGGCCGCGAGCAGCCGCAGCGAGTGCCGCGCGGCCGCGGTCATCGCCGCGTACTCCAGCTCCTCGACGTCGTCGTCGACGTACCACTCGCGCAGCGCCGGCGTGACCGCGTACCCGTCGAGGGGTGCGGGCCGGAGCGCGCCGCACCGGGCGAGGTCGGCGAGCCCCGGCAGCGTGGTCGGCAGGTAGATCCGCATCAGCGGGCGTCCTCCTCTACCGGCTCCGCCTCGAGCTTCTCCGCCGTCGTCCTGCGCGCGGTCTCCAGCACGAACAGCCGCCGCGACGGGTCCATCAGGTTGCCGCCGATCGTCTCCAGGTCGGCGGGGCCGGGCGTCAGCACGTGCACGGTGATGCCGGCACGGCGCAGCGCCCGCACCTCACCGGTCAGCTGCCTGGTGATGTACCTGCGGATCCCGCGCTCCATCAACGCCCCGACCGAACGCGGCTGGTCGAGCTCGTACGACGCCATCGGCGCGAGCACGTACACCTCGTCGACGTCGACCGTGGCGAACAGGTTCGCCGACGTCGACGAGCGCACGCCGCCGTCGACGTAGCGGCGTCCCCCGATCCGAACGGGCTGGTACCAGCCCGGCACCGCACAGGAGGCCATGACGGCGTCGCGCAGCAGGGCATCCGGCGCGCCCGGACTGCCGAACACCGTGCGCCTGCCCGTCTCGAGGTCGACGGCGGGGATCCAGCAGTGCGGATGCGGCGACCACCCGCCGGGGTTCACCGAGTCGACCAACCGGCCGACCGGCTCGAGGTCGCCGCGTCCCTCGGGCAGCAGCGAGTACAACGCCACCTGCGGGTGCACGTAACTGCGGTGCCGGAGCCGTTGCCGCAGCACGGATCGCGACCCGATGCCCGGGCGCGGCAGCGGCGGCCGCTTGCCGCCACTGACCGTGTCGGGGTCGAAGTCCAGCTTCGGCGCGCCCCTGGTGACGATGCCGAGCTGGTTGTCGACGAGCACCTGCGTGCCGACGCCCGCGCCCAGCGCCGCCGCGAGCACCGAGCCCGCCGACGTCCCCATCAGGTAGTCGGCCGCGCGCGGGTCGAACCCCGTCACCCGTTCGAGCGTGTGCAGCGCGCCGGTGAGCCAGGCGGCCCCCAGTACGCCGCCCGCCCCGAGCACCAGACCGCGCCTCGGAGACAGGCTCGCCCCCTCGCCCGCTCGCCTCATGAGACCGCCGCCACCAGTTCGGCCAGCGCGTCGGTCAGGCAGTCGGCGAGCAGTTCGACGTCGGGCATCAGGTCGCGGTCGGCGTTGAGGCCGAAGAAGACGCGCCCGTCGTACGACGTGAGCCCGACGCTCACCGCCTGCCCCTTGGCGAGCGGCACCACCGGGTACGCCTCCAGCATCCGGGACCTGCCGGCGTACAGCGGGAACTGCGGGCCGGGCACGTTGGTGACGACGAGGTTGAACAGCCGCCGCGACAGCCCGTTCGCCGTGCGCGCCGCCAGCGAGTGCAACGTCGTCGGCGCGAACCCGGACAGCGCGATCAGCGCGTTCGCGCCCACCGCGTGCCCCGACTCCTTGTGCGCCCGGGTCGCGTACGTGACCTGGTGCAGCCGCATGACCGGGTTGTCCTCTCCGACGGGCAGGTCGACCAGGTACGTCGAGACGGTGTTGCCGACGGCGGCGGGCTGGTCGTCGTCGCGCACGCTGACCGGCACCAGCGCCCGCACCTTGGTGTGCGGCGGGACCGGCTCGCCGCGCATCAGCAGCCACTCCCGCAACGCACCCGCGACGACCGCGAGCACCACGTCGTTGACCGTGCTGCCCTGGCGTATCTCCTGCGACGAGCGCACGAGGCGGTAGTCCTCCAGGTCGGTGGCGAGGATCGCGTACGCCCGGTGGCTGCCGTTCACGCCGTTCAGCGGAGTGTCCGGCGCCGGGCGCACCGCCGTGGTGGCGACGGCGAGCATGCCGCTCGCGGCGTCCCACACGCGTTCGCCCACCGAGCGCAGGTCGCTCATCGCGCCGCGGACGTTGTCGAGCACCTCGGTCGGGCGGCGTACGGCACCGGCGGCGGCGTCCTCCACGAGCTCGAGCCAGGACGGCTCAGGGCCAGGCGACCACGGCCGCGGATCCGGCCCCACCGCGCCCGACTCGGCGTCCAGCATGACCTGGCCGATCTCCACCGTCGTCACGCCGTCGACCATCGCCTGGTGCGTCTTGCCGACGATCGCGAACCGGTTGTCTCCTACGCCCTCGACGAGGTACATCTCCCACAGCGGGCGCTCGCGGTCGAGCGGCCGGCTCATCACCCGCGCGACGAACTCCCGCAGCTGCTCGTACGTCCCCGGCTTCGGCAGCACGGACCGGCGGACGTGGTAGCCGATGTCGAAGCGCGGGTCGTCGACCCAGACCGGGTTGGCGAGCCGGCCCGGCACCGCCTTCACCCGCTGCCGGTACCTCGGGACGCGCGCGATCCGGCGGGCGATGAGATCGGTGAGGTGCTCGAGGTCGAACGTGTCGTCGCCGTCGAAGAGCGCCACCGTGCCGACGTGCATCGGCGTGATCGCGTCCTCCAGGTAGAGGAACGAGGAGTCCAGCGCGGAGAGCCGCTCGACCATGCTCACCTCCTCAGTCTCACGCGCGTCCGCATTCTGCTGACTGCGACGTCACGTCGTGTCGGTCTGGGTCACCTTGCGCAGGCCGCGTGGCGTGTCCGGGTCGATGCCGAGGCGGCGGGCCAGCGACTCGACGAGCAGCTGTCCGGGGACGACCAGGCCGATGGGCGCGACGAACTCGGGCAGCCGCGGCCCGCGCAGGGTCGCGTCGCAGGCCGCCGACAGTGCGGCGTCGCCGCCGATCGCGTAGGCGTTGGAGTCGAGCTCGCGGGCGCGGGCGGCGAGGGTGACCAGCCCGGGCAGCACGGGCCCGTCGGCCGGCGCGGCGAGCAGGACGGGGGTGTCGCCGTCGAGCACCGCGATCGGCCCGTGCAGCAGGTCGGCGTACGACAGCCCTTCGGCGGGCAGGTAGCACGCCTCCTTGAACTTCAGCGCGAGCTCGAGCGCGGTCGAGTACGCGTAGCCGCGGCCCGAGACGACCAGCCCGTCGACGGACGTGAGCCGGCCGGCGAGCTCGTCCAGCGCCGGGTCCGGCTCGAGCAGGGCGGCGACGGCGTCCGGCACCTTGTCGAGGGCGGCCCGGAACTCCTCGTCGTCGCCGGAGAGGGCCAGCCCGAGCACGGCGAGCGCGGCGAGCTGCGTGGTGTAGGTCTTCGTGGCGGGCACGGCACGCTCGGCGCCCGCCTGCGTGACCAACGCGATCTCGGCGCCGGACGCGAGCGGCGAGTCGGCCTCGTTGGTGATCGCCACGGTGCGCGCGCCGCAGTCCGCCGCCCACGCCAGCGTCTCGACGATCTCCTCGGTACGCCCGGACTGCGACAGGGCCACGGCCAGCACGCCGTCGAGCTCGACCCGTGCCCTGTACGTGGTGGCGATCGACGGGGAGCTCAACGTCGCCAGCCGACCGGTGCGCACCTCGCAGAGGTAGCGCCCGTAGACGGCGGCGTTGTCGGACGAGCCGCGCGCGACGAACAGCACCTGCCGCGTCCGCGCGCCGAGCCGCCGCAGCGAGTCGACCTCGGGCAGCAGCGCGTCGAGCGAACGCCGGAGCGCCTCGGGCTGTTCCTCGATCTCGGCGCGCATGAGTGTCGTCATATTCGGGAGTCTTCCACGCGCCGGGCCGACGGGTCAGCGGGGCGCGGCGGCCTCGCCCGCCTTGCGTGCCTTGCCGCCCTTGCCCGCCTGGACGCCGGCGAGCTCGGCCGCGAACGTGCGCAGCGCGAGCCGCGCGGGCGACTTGGGCGCGACCTCGGCGAGCGACCTGCCGTGCGCGAGTGCGCGGTCGTAGGCGTTCAGGTCGTACGGCACGAGTACCTCGGGCGCGACGCCGGCGTACCGCTCGAGCGCCGCCGTCACCTGCGCCTCGGGCCGTGCGCCCACGGGACCTGGCCGTACCTTCGTGCAGACCACGTGCACCGGGCCGTCGACCACCTCGCGCAGGTCGGCGAGCGCACGGACGAAGCGCTGCACGCCGAGCGGGTCGGCGGCGCAGACGGCGACGACGTCGTCCGCGGACTGCAGCGCGGACAGCGTGGCGGCGTTGCGGCGCGGCGCGGTGGTGTCGTAGCTCAGCTCCTCGTCCTCCTCGAGGGAGAAGCCGCAGTCGACGACGGTCAGCGGGACGAGGGTGCGTGCCAGCTCCCACACGCGGTCGAGCGCCGCCCGGCCGAGCTCGGGCCAGCGGTCGGGGCGGGTGAGGCCGGTGAGCACGCCGAGCCGCGGACCGAGCCGGCGGGCGGACGAGCGCAGCGTCACGGCGTCGAGCGTGCCGACGTTGGCGTGCCGCGCCGCGGCGGCGAGGCCGGGTGCCTCGTCGAGCAGGCCGAGCAGCTGTGCCACCGCGCCGCCGTAGGTGTCGGCGTCGACGAGCAGGCCGGACGTGCCGAGCGCCGCGAGCTCGGTGGCCAGCGCGACCGCGACCGACGTTCGCCCGGGCGCACCCGTGGGACCCCAGACCGCGACGACACGGCCGTCGCCGCCGTCGGCGACGGGCGCGGGCGCCTCGCCGTCGCCGGCGTCC
>JAFMQP010000155.1 GCA_017354575.1 Acidothermales bacterium
CTGGTTCGGCCCGCCCATGCGGCGTCAGGCCCTCCCGCGCGCGAGCGCGCGCGCCGCGGTGGCGATGCCCTCGGCGTCGATCCCGGCCCCGTGCAGGAGCTCGCCCGGCTTGCCGGAGCCCGGCATCTCGCGCACGGCGAGCTTGTGCACCGGCGGCCGGTCGTCGGACTCCGCGAGTGCCTCGAGCACCGCGTCGCCGAGCCCGCCCTCCGGCCAGTGGTCCTCGACCGTCACGATCGCGCCGCACTCGCGGGCCGCGGCCCGGACCGTGTCGGCGTCGATCGGCTTGACCGAGTACGCGTCGATCACGCGCGCCTCGACGCCTTCGGCGGCGAGCGCGTCCGCCGCGTCCATCGCCTGGTCGACGGTGACGCCGCAGGCGACGATCGCCACCGCGTCACCGTCCCTGGCGACGCGCGAGCCGCCGATAACGACGCGCTCGTCCGGCGGCGTGCGCACGGTCGTCTTGCCGCGAAGCGTGCGCAGGAACGAGATCCCCTTGCGGTCGGCCATCGCCGCGACGAGCCGCGCGGTCTGGTTGGCGTCGGACGGGTGCAGGACCGTGGACCCGTGGATGGCGCGGAACGACGCGATGTCCTCGAGCGCCATCTGCGACGGGCCGTCCTCGCCGATCGAGACGCCGGCGTGCGAGCCGGCGAGCCGCAGGTCGGCGCGGGAGATCGCGGCCATCCGGACGAAGTCGTACGCGCGGGAGAAGAACGCCGCGAACGTCGACGCGAACGGCACCCAGCCGCGCACCTGCATCCCGACCGCAGCGGCGATCATCTGCTGCTCGGCGATGAACATCTCGAAGTAGCGGTCCTCGTGCGCCTCGCGGAACATCTCCGAATGGGTCGAGTTCGAGACCTCGCCGTCGAGGGCGACGACGTCGCCGCGCATCCCGCCGAGCGCCGTCAGCGCCGCGCCGTACGCCTGCCGGGTCGCGACCTGCTCCCCCATCTGCCAGGACGGCAGGTCGCCGCCCGTGGCGTCGAAGACGTGCGGCTTGCCCGGCTCGGGTGACGCGAGCCGGACGTGGATGTCGCGCTCGCCGCCGAGCTCCGCGATGGCGGCGTCCGGGTCGTCGAGCGGCTTGCCGTGCTTGCCGGGCAGGTCCTCGACGGCCTTGACGCCCTTGCCCTTCTTGGTCTTCGCGATGACGACCGTCGGCTTTCCTGTGGTGGCCACGGCCTCGTCGTACGCCGCCCGCACGGCGTCCACGTCGTGCCCGTCGACCTCGACCGCGTGCCAGCCGAACGCCTCGGCCCTCGCCTTGTAGCGGTCCAGGTCCCAGCCCACCATCGTCTCGCGGGTCTGGCCGAGCCGGTTGACGTCGATGATCGCGGTCAGGTTGTCGAGGCGGTTGAACGCCGCGTGCTCGAACGCCTCCCAGATCGAGCCCTCGGCCATCTCCGAGTCGCCGCACAGGCACCACACCCGGTACGGGAGGCGGTCGAGCCTCCGGCCGGCGAGCGCGACGCCGACCGCGATCGGCAGCCCCTGGCCGAGCGAACCGGTCGCGACGTCCGTGGGCGGGATGCGCGGCGTCGGGTGCCCCTCGAGCCGGCTGCCCAGCCTGCGGAACGTGAGCAGCTCGGCGTCGTCGACGATCCCGGCGGCCTTCAGGACCGAGTAGTAGAGCGGCGACGCGTGACCCTTGGAGAAGATCAGGTGGTCGTTCGCCGGGTTCGCCAGATCGTCGACGTCCCAACGCAGATAGCCACCTTCGAGCAGCACGGCCATCAGGTCCGCCGCCGACATCGACGACGTCGGGTGGCCGGATCCGGCGGCGCCGGACGAGCGGACGGAGTCGACGCGGAGTTGTTGACCGAGCTCCCGGTAACGGTCGGCCTCAGTCATGCGGGCACCTCCAGGACCTCGCGGTTCGATGCTCTCGTCGAGGGTCCGCTACCCAGCGGGCGGGGCCTCCACGCATCTCTTTTCGAGGATGCCATGCCTCGGGCCCGGCCGGCACCGAGCGCGACGGCGGTCACGCAGCGACGCAGTCGCGGCCGTTTCTTGAACGCGCCTTTGCCGACGGGCGTAATCCGGGTGGGTGCGGGCGCCGCCGACGAGAGCGACGGTGTCCGCACTCCCTCGGCACCGTCGTGAAAGGACCGAGATGCTCCTCTCCTCACCACGCGGGTTGACCGCGATCTGCTCGAGTGCCGTGGCCGCCACGGTCGTCGCCCTCGCCGCTCCGGGGGGCGCGGCGTTCGCGGCGACCGTCGGCGCCGACGTCCCCGTCTCCCCCGACACCCCGTACGTCAAGGCGAACGCGAGCCCGGTCACACCGGGCGACGCGATCGGCGCGTGCGGCACGAACCTCCGGCAGCAGGACGAGCCGTCGGTGGCGGTGAACCCGCAGGACCCCGACCTCATCGTCGGCGGGTCGAACGACTACTGCACCGTGGAGACCGCGGGCGGCACCTGGCCCGGGTTCTACCGCTCCACCAACCGCGGCGCCAGCTGGCAGGGCTCGCTGCTGCCCGGCTACCCCACCGACGACTCGCCCGAGGGACTGGCGAGCCCGCTGCACCAGGCCGGCACCACCAACGGCGGCGACCCGGTGCAGGCCTGGGACCGCCACGGCCGGCTGTTCTACATGGGCAACGCGTTCAACCGCGCCCAGCCGCAGGACGCCTCGGTATGGGTCGCCACGTACGACCAGAACGCCGGGCACTACGTCCGTACCGTCGTCGTCGCACGCGGCGCGCCGGCGATCGCCGGCAAGTTCAACGACAAGACCTCGCTCGAGGTCGACCGCGGTGTCGACAGCCCGTTCGACGGCACCGTGTACGCGGCGTGGAGCGTGTTCCAGGGCAACGGGAACAACGCGATCCAGTTCGTCCGGTCCACCGACCACGGCGCGACGTTCTCGCAGCCGATGAAGATCTCCGCGGGCTCGCACGACAACCAGTTCGCCGACATCTCGGTCGCCCGCGACGGCACGGTTTACGTCACCTGGCGCCAGTTCGACTCGTCGCGCGGCGGTCAGGGCAACGCCGTCATGTTCGTCAAGTCCACCGACGGCGGGCGGTCGTTCACCGCGCCGCGCGCCGCGGTCACGTTCCGGTCGTTCGACGCGGCCGACGTCGCCGGGAACCCGGCGGCCGCGGCCAAGGCGCGTGAGGACGCCTTCGAGCACTCCGACTACCCCGGGATCGAGGCCGGCGAGGAGTCGGTCGGCAACTCGCGCGACTGCGGCTCGGGACCGCTCGCGTGCGTGTCGGGGTTCACGTTCTTCCGGCACGACTCGCAGGTGCGGGTCACCTCCGACCCGACGTCCTCGGGCGATCCCCGTACGGCCTGGGTCGCGTTCGACGCCACCAAGCCCGGTAGCGAGGTCGCGTCCACGTCGACGTACAACACCGCGGACCCGGCCGCCGACGGGACCCTCCGCGTCGGCGTCGGACGCGTGTACGTCAGCAGGACGACGGACGGCGGCGCGACCTGGTCGACGCCACGGGCGATCAGCGACCCGGCGAGCGGGCACCAGCTGTTCCCGGACATCGACGCCAGCGGCGGTTACCTGCACGCGCTGTGGCACGACTCCCGCAACGACGCCTGCTACAGCGTGCAGAACCCGCCGGGCAACTGCGCGGCCAGGGACGCCGCCGGCATCCACACCGCCAGCCCGAACGGCGGCATGGACACCTACGGCGCCACCTCGACCGACGGCGGTGCGACCTGGTCGACGTTCCGGCTGAGCAGCCGGTCGCACCAGCCGAACTACGAGATGTTCGGTGACCGGGAGGTCCCGTTCCAGGGCGACTACAACTACGTGTCGTCGGCGGGCGCGTTCGCCTACAACACCTGGAACGACAACCGCCAGGTGCGCCCGGGCGACGACCCGAGGTTCACCGGCGGCGAGGGCTTCGACGTCCTGCAGTGCCGGGCACCCGATCCCGACGGCCCGGACACCTGCCCGAACGCGGGCGGTCTCGACCAGGACGTCTTCGGCGCGGCCACCACCGGCTGACCGGCCGTCCTGTCAGTCGTCGGTGGCGGATGTCGTGACGACGTCCGGCACCGACGGCGGGCGGTCTTCGACGTGGACGTACCGGCCGCCGCGCAGGGCGGAGGCTACCGCGGCGATCAGGCAGGCCGCGATGGCGAACGTGAACGCGACGCCGAGCCCGTCGGAGAACGGCCCGGAGATGAGCGTCGGGAAGAACGTGCGCCCGGTGAGGTAGTGCTGGTGTGCCGTGGACAGGTGGCTCAGCACCTGCGGCCCGAGCAGCGTCTGGATCGGGTTGTACCCGAGCAGGGACGCGAACAGCACGCCCACCGGGGGCAGCGCGGCAAGCCGGGCGGCGTCCGCCGCGGGCACGCCCTGGGCGACGAGGCCGGTCGTCAGCGTGTGCGGCAGCGAGCCCGCGAGACCGGTGATCATCAGCGAGAAGAAGATGCCGATGGACAGCACCATCGCGGAGTTCTGGAACGTCGTGCTCATGCCCGCACCGACACCGCGCTGGTTGGGCGGCAGGCTGTTCATGATGCCGGCACGGTTCGGCGAGGCGAACACGCCCATCCCGATCCCGTTGACCAGCAAGGCGAGCGCGAACTCCCAGTAGCTGAAGTTCACCGGCAGCACGAGCAGCCAGACGAAGCTGCCGGCGGCGATCACCATGCCGAAGGTGGCGAACAGTCGCGCGCCGAACCGGTCCGAGAGCCAGCCGGAGACCGGCCCGGCGATCAGGAAGCCCACCGTCAGCGGCAGCATGTAGATGCCGGCCCACAGCGGCGTCGACTCGAAGCTGTAGCCGTGCCTCGGCAGCCAGATGCCCTGCAGCCAGATGATCAGGATGAACATCAGCCCGCCGCGACCGAGCGAGCTGAGCAGGCTGGCGAGGTTCCCCGCCGTGAACGCGCGGATCTTGAACAGCCCGATGCGGAACATCGGCTCGGCCACCCGGGTCTCGATCACGCAGAAGACGACCAGCACCCCGACGCCGCCGATCAGCAGCGCGAGCACCAGCGGGGAGGCCCAGCCCATGGTGTGCCCGCCGTACGGCTGGATGCCGTAGGTGATGCCGACGAGTACCGCGATCAGTCCGATGGCGAAGGTGAGGTTGCCCCACCAGTCGACGCGCGCGTGGCGCTTGCTGCCGGTGTCGTGCAGCTTCCAGTACGCCCACACCGTCCCGAACACGCCCACCGGCACGGACACGAGGAAGACGATCCGCCAGTCGATCGGACCCAGCAGGCCGCCGAGGACGAGCCCGACGAACGAGCCCGCGATCCCGGCCACCTGGTTGAGGCCGAGCCCGAGACCGCGCTGCGTCACCGGGAACGCGTCGGTGATGATCGCGTTCGAGTTCGCCATCAGCATCGCGCCGCCGACGCCCTGCAGCACCCGCATCACGATCAGCCAGAGCGCCCCGGCCTGGCCGTGCATCCAGGTGACGGACAGCAGGACGGAGAAGACGGTGAAGACCGCGAACCCGGCGTTGTACATGCGGACCCGGCCGTACATGTCACCGAGCCGCCCGAAGCTCACGACCAGCACCGCGGTGACGACCAGGTAACCCATGATCAGCCACAGCAACAGGCTGGTGTTGCCGGGGACGAGCGGGTTGATGCCGATGCCGCGGAAGATGTCCGGCAGCGCGATCAGCAGGATGGACCCGTTGATCGTCGCCATCAGCACGCCGAGCGTGGTGTTCGACAGCGCCACCCACTTGTAGTGCGGACTGCTCGTGGCGGCGTCCGCCAGCTCCCGCCGTCGTTGCGTCCGACTCGGCATCGACGGTGGCACGGCCATGAAGCCCTCCTCGTCCGGGCGGTGAAAGGTTGCTTAGCTCAAACTAACCATGTCGCGGAGAGGTCGGCCCAGAGGGCGTCCGGGATCTCCTGGCGGAGCAGCTCGACGTCGGTGGTCACCTCGGCAACGCTGCGGGCGCCGACGAGGACGGTCGCGACCGCGGGGTGGCGCAGGGGGAACCGCAGCGCGGCCGCCTGCAGCGGTACGCCGTGCGCGGCGCAGACGTCGCGCAGCCGCAACGCGCGCGCGAGGACGTCGTCCGGCGCGGGCGCATAGTCGTACCGCGCGCCGCGCCGCGGGTCGGCGAGCAGGCCGGAGTTGAAGACGCCGCCGACCACCACGGACACCCCGCGCTCCAGGCAGGCGGGCAGCAGGTCGGCGGCGGCGGTGCGGTCGAGCAGCGTGTAGCGGCCCGCGCAGAGCACCACGTCGAGGTCGAGCCGGGTGGCGAAGCGGGTCAGCATCGCCGTCTGGTTCATGCCCGCGCCGACCGCGCGGACCGTCCCCTCGTCTCGCAGCTCGGCGAGCGCGGGGTACGCCGACGCGTACACGAGGTCCTCGTGGTCGTCGGGGTCGTGCAGGTACGTGATGTCGACGTGGTCGAGGCCGAGCCGCTCCAGCGAGCCCTCCAGGCTCCGGCGGATGCCGTCGCGGCTCCAGTCCCACTCCCGCGTGTACGCCGGCTCGCCGGGGAACCCGCTGTCGTCGGGTGGCTCGCCGGCGGCCCGCGGACGCAGCAGGCGCCCGACCTTCGTGCCGACGACGAACGAGTCGCGCGGCCTGCCGGCGAGCGCGGCGCCCAGGCGCCGCTCGGAGAGGCCCGCGCCGTAGTGCGGCGCGGTGTCGAGGTACCGCAGCCCGCCGTCGAGCGCGGCACGGATCGTCTCCGCCGCCTGTGCCTCGGGCACGGGCGTGTACAGCCCCGCGATCGCCGCGGCGCCGAACGACAGCGGCCCGACCTCGACGCCGCCGCGGCCCAGCCGCCGCGCTCCGGTCACGGACGCCATCGTCACCAGGGGTGCTCGGCGCACCGGTCGCCCGCGGTGTCCGGCAGCAGCACGCAGCCGCACACCCGGCAGGTGCCCCACCGGCCGTACCACTCGCCGGTACGCCGGAACCGTCGCAGCGCCGACTCCCACGCGGCCATGTCGGCCCGGTCGAGGTCGCCGTCCTCGTTCTCGACGTACGGGTGGCCGGGCTCGGCGCCGGCGAGGTACCCGGCGATCCAGTGGCGGGCGGCGTCCGACATCTCTCCCATCTCGCCGAGCGAGACGTTGTAGCCAACCTCGTCGTGCGGGCACCACGCCGCCATCCGCCCGACGAACGTGTGCCCGTTGCCGACGAGGAGGTCCCGGCCGCCGCAGCCCGCCTCGAACCACAGCCGCTCGTCGACCTCCGGCCTCGGCTCGTCCGGGAGCCGCTCCCAGCGCAGCGGCAGCGTCACCTTGCTGACGACGCAGGACGGGCGGGGGTCGTCCCGCGCCGGCCACCACGCGACGAGGTTGGCGCCGCGTTCGTGCGCATACGCGACGGCGTCGTCGCGCGACATCGGCTCCAGTCCGTCGTCGAGCAGCACGTCGACCTCGTCGGCGTCGATGCCCTCGTCGTACCTGAACAGGGAAAGCGACCACATCCGCTCGGACATGGGTGTCAGGCTATGGGGCGTGTACGTCCTGCTCGTCGACAACCATGACTCGACTCCGACCCCGCGGACGAGTACGAGGAGATGCTGCGGCTGCTGCGTCCGGACGAGCTCAGCCGGCGTGACGCCGGAACGCCAGCCGTTCCACCGGCCACGCCACCCCTCTCGACGGACCGGTGTGGCATGATTCGCCGGCCGCGGGTTTCGCGCGAGGAGGCGGTGACGATGGTGCTGTCGCGCAGGATGGCGCGGTTCAACAAGGTGGTGACGCACCGGGTCACCGGGCTGTGGGTCCGCCATCTGCCGGGCTGGGGCGTGGTCTGTCACCGGGGCCGCAGGTCGGGTCGCGCGTTCGAGACGCAGGTGAACGTCTTCCGCCGGCCGGGCGGCTACGTCGTCGCGCTCACCTACGGCCCGGACACCGACTGGGTGAACAACGTGCTCGCCGCGGGCGAGTGCGACCTCGTCACCAGGCACCGGCGCGTCCACCTCGTCGACCCCCGAGTGGTGCGCGACCCGGCGATGACGCACATGCCGCCGGTCGTCCGCACGATCCTGTCGCTGAACAGGGTGACCGAGTTCCTCTACCTCGACGAGGCACCCACCTAGGCGTCCGCTCAGACGCGGCCGTCGGCCCAGCGGCCGGTGACGGCGTCCACCTGGTCGGGCCGGGCGAACCGCTTGTCGAGAAGGTCGGCGTACCACTGCGCCTCGTCGAGGTTCGCGGCAGCCGCCGCGCTGGGCAGGAACGTGCTGGTGCCACTTCCCTCGTCGAACTGCGCCTTGGTCCGCCAGACCACCTCGTCGGGCAGCAGACCGGCGGCCGCCGCGCGCAGCACCCACTTCTCGACGAGCTCGTCGCTGCCGGGCGCGTACTGCTTCAGCCGCGGGTGGATGGTCATCGCCTCGGCGATGACGGCCCTGTCGAGGAACGGCACCCGGGCCTCGACGCCGTGCGCCATCGACATGCGGTCGACGCGCTGCAGGTTGGCGTTGTGCATGTTCGACAGCGACCGCCGCAGCTCGGCGTGCAACTGCTCGGGGTCGCCGTAGTCGGCGTAG
>JAFMQP010000156.1 GCA_017354575.1 Acidothermales bacterium
CGCGTTCGGCGTCGGCGCGGACGTCCGCGGCCTCGCTGACCCGGCCGGTGACGGCGGCGACGTCGGCCGGCACGCACACGGCGCGGAGCGCCGTCACCGCGGCGTCGAGCCCGGCCAGCTCGCGTTCGGCGGCGTCGACCGCCTCCTGTGCCCGGGCCAACGCGGGCGTCTCCCGCTCGACCTGCGCGCGCACCTGACGCAGCCGCTCGACCCGCTCGGCGGCCGCGACGACGGCGGCCTCGTCGACGGGCTCGAGGCTGCCGAGCAGCCGGTCGGTGGCCGCCGCCTGCGCGGCCGCCTCCCTGGACAGCTCGCCGGCACGCACCGCGATGCGGCGGTAGACGTGCAGGCCGAGCAGGTTCACGAGGATGTCGCCGCGCTCGCCGGGCTTGGCGTGCAGGAACTGGGCGAACTCGCCCTGCGGCAGCACCACGCAGGTGACGAAGTGCTCGTACGGCAACCCGACGACCTGCGGGACGAGCGTGTCCATCTCCTTCGGCGTCGCCGCCAGCACCTCGCCGAGCACGTCGCCGTCGGCGTCGGCGTCGTCACGGTCGTCGGCGGCGGACGCTCCGGCCGGCAGCCGCTGCAGACCCGCGAGGGAGGTCTTCACCCTGCCCCTGCCGTCGCGGGTGACGACCCGGCTCGCGACGTACCGTCCCCCGCCCGCCTCGAACGCGAGCCGCACCCGCGCCTGCGCACTGGACGGCGCGAGCACGCCGGCGACGCCGCGCTGGTCGGCCCACCGCGGCACGGTGCCGTAGAGCGCGAAGCAGATCGCGTCGAGCAGCGTCGACTTACCGGAACCGGTAGGGCCGACGAACGCGAAGAAGTCGGCGTCGCGGAAGTCGACGACGGTCGGCTCGCGGAAGACCGTGAAGCCCTCGAGGTCCAGCCGCAGCGGTCGCACGTCGCCAGGCTAACGAAGGGGTCGGACGCAGTTGTCCGAACGACACGGTGCCATGGGCCCGTGAGGTTCTGACAGCCGCGTCACCTCAGGACACCTCGTCGTAGAGGCGGTCGAACAGGTCACGGACGGGCTGGTCGTCGTGGCCGCGTTCCTCGAGGTACGCGGCGAACAGCTCCCGTGCCGTCCGTCCCGAGCGCGCGGGCCGGGGGCGCTGGTCGTCGTCCGGGGCGGCGAAGTCCGGGTCCACGCGCACCTCGAGCGCGTCAGGCAGCAGCGCCTGCACCTCCTCGCGCAGCCCCACCCTCGGCCGCTCCCTGACGAGCACCCGCAGCCATGCGCCGTCGTGCTGCTCGGCGACCCGCGCCAGCTCCTCGAGCGTGCCGCGGACGGTGCGCAGCGGGCGCGCGGACGTGACCGGCACCGGCGTCACCCGGGCCGGCGTGGACGGCGTGACGTCCACGAGCAGCACGGCGGGCTCGTTCGCCTCCTCGCCGAAGTCGACGTGCAACGGGCTGCCCGAGTAGCGGATCGGGCACGGGCCCGGGATCTCCTGCTGCCGGTGCAGGTGGCCGAGCGCGACGTAGTGGCACGACGCCGGGAACGCCGACGGCGGCACGTGGTACGCGAAGACGGTGTGCGCGTCGCGCTCGCCCCCACCGAGGCTGCCGCCCGAGACGGTGAGATGCGTGGTGAGCAGGTTGACCGCGGGACCGCCCGCCTCGAACGGCTCGGTGAGCCGGGCGATCAGGCGGCGTACCCAGTCGGCGTAGGTCTGGCTGGCCTCGGACAGCGACAGCTCGAACATCTCCGCCGCGCGGACGACGTGTCGCTGGGACAGGAACGGCAGCGCCACCAGCCGCCACGGCTCACCGCCCCCGGTCGCTCCGGTGAGCAGGTGGTGCTCGGGCCCGTTGGCGACCAGCCCGACCAGCCGGACGCCCGCCGCCTCGGCCCACGACCGCAGCGCCTCCACCTGCCCGCCGTTGTCGTGGTTGCCGGCGAGCGCCACCACCTCGGCGCCGGTGCGCCGCAACGCGCTGAGCGCCCGGGTCACCAGCCGGACGGCGTCCGCGTTCGGCGCGGCGGTGTCGTACAGGTCGCCCGCGACGACGACGAGGTCGGGGCGCTCCCGCTCGGCCACCCGGACGATCTCGCCGAGCACCTTGGTGTGTTCGTCGGTGCGGGCGCGTCCCTTGAGCACCTTGCCGACGTGCCAGTCGGCGGTGTGCAGGATCCTCATCGTCGTCCTCAGAACGGGATGTCGTCGTCGGTGTCGCTGACCAGGGTGAACGGGTCGACGCTCTGGGTGGCGGACCGCCGCGCGGAAGCCGGGGGAGCCCCGGCCTCGGCCGGACGCGTCGCCCACGCCGGGAACGGGAACTCCACCACGAGCGGCACGGGGATCTCCGGCTGCGCGACGAACATGGTGCCGGGTTTGGCGAGCACCGCGCGGGCGCGCTGCGCCGGCGGCAGGAACGCGTACTCCGGACGCGCCGACTCGGCGGAGTCGAGCCGCCCGACGACGCGCACCGACGAGTTGGCGACGATCCGCCGCTCCACCTCCGACGCCGTCTGCTGCGCGCCGACCAGGATGACGCCGAGGCTGCGCCCGCGTTCGGCGATGTCGAGCAGCACCTCCTTGATGGGGCTGCTGCCCTCGCGCGGCGCGTACTTGTTCAGCTCGTCGAGCACGACGAACTGCAGCGACCGCCCGGACGTCGCGCCCTCCTTGGCGTCGAACAGCCGCTGCAGCGCCACGCCGACGACGAACCGCTGCGCGGCGTCGGGCAGGTTGTGCAGGTCGACGACGGTCACCTGCGCGTCGCTGCCGGTGATGGCGTGCGGGCGTCGCGTCGCGATGTCCGAGCGCACCAGCCGGTCGAGCGCACGCCGGCTCGACACCAGGCGGCGCAGGAACGCGTTGACGGTGCCCATCGTCGTGGCCTGCCCCGCCCAGTCGCGCTGGGTTGCCTCGTCGAGCAGCCGGCTCTGCAGGAAGTCGACGAGGTCGCCGTACGTGCGCAGCAGTTCGCCGTCGACGTGCACGGCACCGTCCGCGGTCGCCTTGGCCTCGCGCTGCAGCCGTGCCGCGACCTGGTGGACGACCATCGTGTACTGCTGCCGCTCGTCCTCGACGTCGGCGAACGCGTACGGAAGCAGGCCGTCGGCGCAGAAGTCCGAGAGCGTCCAGAAGAACGCGTCGACGCCGGTGTCGCGGACGGACACGTCCGGCCGGCCGGTCGTGTCGCCCCGCAGCGGCGGCGCGAGCACGGCGACCGACTCGAACGGCTCCGCGGGCAGGCCCAGCGCCGCGTAGCGCTGCCGCTCGGCGTCGTCGATGCGGGTGTTGGGATGGTCGAGCAGCAGCAGGTCCTCGCCCTTGACGGAGAAGATCAGCGCCCGCGCGTTGTGCGCGTTGGTGAGTGCGCCGCCGCGGAACACCGAGTAGAGCAGCCAGGTGGCGAACGACGTCTTCGTCGCGACGCCGGACACCCCGGAGACGGAGACGTGCCCGCCGCGGGTGCCGTCGAGGAAGTCGAGGTCGAGGTAGACCGGCTCGCCGTCCCGGCCCACGCCCAGCGTGACCTTGCGGTCCATCTTGTCGAAGTACAGGGCGCGGGAGCGCTGCTCCTCGACCGCACGGCGGACGACGGCGCCGGGACGCGGCGGCACGTAGACCTCGGGCTCCACCCGCGTGACCGAGATCTCCGCGGCCTCCTGCACCTCCGCGGGGAGCATGCCGTCGGAGACGAGGAACACGTCGGAGTCGAACTGGGCCCCCTCGTGCCGGGCCCGCACCTGCGTGACGACGCCGGCGATGGTCACCGGGTCACGGCCGGTGAGCTCGCGCTCGGTGACGACGACGTCGTCGAGCTGCAGGTAGCTGCCGGGACGCACGGCGGTCCAGAACGTCAGCGGCGTCGCGTCGGCGTTGCCGAGCACCCGCCCGACCGGCTCACCACCGGTGGGGACCTGGTCTACGGTCATGTCAACACACCCTAGGCGAGGGGATGTCCATGGCCGAGGCGGCGAACCGCGAGTTGGCGAAACAGGCGCGACTGCTGCGCTCCCTGCACGAGCCGGGCGACCCGCTCGTGCTGCCGAACGCGTGGGACGCGGCCAGTGCCGCGGCCGTCGAGGCGGCCGGGTTCGCCGTGGTGGCGACGGGCAGCGCCGCGGTCGCGGACGCGCTGGGGTACGCCGACCACGAGGCCGCGCCCGTGGACGAGATGTTCGCGGCGGCGGCGCGCATCGCGGCCGCGGTGTCCGTCCCCGTGACCGTCGACCTGGAGAGCGGTTACGGGCTGCCCGCGACCGAGCTGGTCGACCGCCTGCTCGCGGCCGGCGCCGTCGGCTGCAACCTGGAGGACACGTCGCATCGGGACGGCGGGCTCAGCGACGTGGACGCCCAGGCCGCGTGGCTGGCCGAGGTGCGTTCGGCGGCGTCCGCGGCGGGCGTCGACGTCGTGGTCGACGCGCGGACCGACGTGTTCGTCCGGCAGGTCGGCGAGCCGGAGGAGCGCGTCGACGAGGCGGTGCGTCGTGGCCGCGCGTACCTCGGCGCGGGCGCCGATTGCGTCTACCCGATCCTGGTCGACCGCGAGGAGACGATCGCGCGGCTGGTCGACGGGATGGGCGGGCCGGTGAACGTGCTCGCCGGGCCGCACGCGCCGTCGCTCGCCCGGCTGGCCGGGATCGGCGTCGCGCGGGTGTCTTACGGGCCGCGCCTGCACCGTCTCGCGCAGAGCTACCTGGCGGACCTGCTCGCCCGGGTCGGCCGCGGCGAGTCCCCGTGGCCGGCGTCGTAACGGTCGACGACCCCGCCGACCCCCGTGTCGCCGACTACGTCGCGCTGACCGACGTCGAGCTGCGCAGGCACCGGGAGGTGGCCGAGGGCCTGTTCGTCGCGGAGGGCGAGAAGGTGGTGCGGCGCGCCCTGGCCGCCGGCCACGTCCCGAGGTCGGTGCTGCTCGCGCCGCGCTGGCTGGACCGGATGGCCGACGTGCTCGCGACGGTCGACGCACCGGTGTACGTCGCCGCCGAGGACGTGCTCGAACGGATCAGCGGGTACCGCGTGCACCGCGGGCCGCTCGCCGCGATGCACCGCCCCGCCCTGCCGGACGCGGGCGAGCTGGTGCGCGCCGCCGGCCGGGTGCTCGTGCTCGAGGACGTGGTCGACCACGCCAACGTCGGCGCCGTGTTCCGTACCGCCGCGGCGTTCGGCCTCGACGCCGTGCTGCTCAGCCCGCGCTGCGCCGACCCGCTGTACCGACGCGCGGTGAAGGTGTCGATGGGCGCGGTGCTCACCTTGCCGTGGACCCGGTTGCCGGACTGGTACGCCGCCCCCGACCTGCTGCGGGACGCCGGCCTCACCGTGCTCGCGCTCACGCCGGCACCCGACGCCCTGCCGCTGCCGGCCGTCCCCGGCGAGGTGCTGCGGCGATGTGCGTTACTGCTGGGCACGGAGGGTGACGGGCTCAGCCGGCACTGGCAGGACGCCGCCGACCTGCGCGTCCGCATCCCCATCGCGGCGGGCGTCGACTCGCTCAACCTCGCCGCCGCGGCGGCCGTGGCCTGCTACGCGGCCACGATCGGGTCCCCGTGACCTGGGTGGATTGGTTACCGTGGTCGGGTGACGACTGACACGCCGCTGCGCCGGCTGGGACCGTACGAGCTACGGTCGCAGATCGGCGAGGGCGGCATGGGCGTCGTCTACAGGTCCGTCGGCGCCGGCGGGAAGCCGGTGGCCGTGAAGGTGCTGCGGCCCGACGTCGCGATCGACGGTGAGAGCCGCGACCGGTTCGCGCGCGAGGTGCGGGCCATGCGGCGGATCCGCGGGCCGTTCGTCGCCGAGGTGGTCGACGCTGACCTCACCGGCGAGACACCCTACGTCGTCACCAGGTACGTGAACGGGCCGCCGCTGTCCGAGGTGGTCGAGAAGGGCGGACCGCTCGGCGACCGCGCGCTCGTCCGGCTCGGCCGCGGCCTCACCGACGCGCTCGCCGCCATCCACGGCGCCGGCGTCATCCACCGTGACCTCAAGCCCGCGAACGTGCTCATGGTCGACGGCCAGCCGGTGGTCATCGACTTCGGCATCGCCCACGTCGTGGACGAGAGCAGGCTCACCAGGACCGGCCTGGTCATCGGCACGCCCGGCTACCTCGCACCCGAGGTGATCGAGGGCCGACCCGCCACGCGGTCGTCGGACGTGCACTCGCTTGGCGCGACGCTCGCTTTCGCCGCCACCGGCCGGCCGCCGTTCGGCAGGGGCGCGCTGGACGGCGTCGTCGCCAGGGTCGTCTCCGGCAAGGCCGACCTCGAGGGCTGCCCGGACCGCCTCGAGATGATCCTGCGCCTGGCGATGCACCGTGACCCGCGGCGCCGTCCGACGCCGATGGAGCTCGGCTCGCTGGTCGCGCGGGGTGTCGGCAGTCGGCCGCGACCGGCCCGCGGAGGCCGGCCGAGCGTGCTGATGCCGGCCGTGCTGCCGACGCCGCGCGCCGTCTCGGCCCGTCCGATCGGCGTGCAACGCGCACGCGAGGCGGTCCCCAGGGCGCGGGCCATGCAGCCGCTACCCGCCAGGCGGCCGGAACCGCCGCTGCCGGAGCGGGAACGCGAGCCACGGCGCGCGGAGGCGCCCCGCCTCCAGCCCCTGCCCCTGTTCAGCGTGCTGCTCCTCGCGCTGACGATGGCGGTGGGTGCCGTCGCCCCGTTCGTCGCGCTGCTCTGCCTCGGGCTGGCGATCGGCGTGCTCCGTACCGTCGACCGGCAGGGCCTGTTCCTGCGCGAGCGCCGGGAGCGGCGCGGCCGCAGCCCGTCCGACGGCATCGTGGCGGTCACGGCGCTGCCGTGGCACCTCGCCAGGTCCGGGCTTTTCACCCTGTTGACGTTGCCGCTCGCGGCGGCAGGCGCGGCGGCGGTCGTCATCCTGCTGGCGTTGTTCGCGCCGCCCGGCATGCACGTCACCAGCCCGCACGTGCTCGGCGCGCTCGGTCTTGGCGTGACCGCGATGTTCGCGTGGTGGGGCATCGAGGGGGACGGGCTGCGCGCGGGCACGCACCGCGCGCTGGCGCGGGTGGCCTCGCCTGGACCGGTCGCGCTCATCGTCGGCCTCGTCCTCGCCGTCGCGGTGGTCGCGTTCCTCGTCCAGGCGTTCGGCGCACCCGTGCACTGGTGGCCGCTCGAGGGCACTAGCCTCCGGCACCTGCCGCGGATCGTCGTCGGCTGGCTCCGCGACCACCGCTTCTTCTGAACCGGCTAGGTCCAGGGGAGCACGCGTGTCGCGCGGTGAGGGAGCGACTCGCGGCCGCCGGTGTCGAGCGCGACGAACACCAGGCCGCCGATGATGGCCATGTTCTTGAGGAAGTGGATCCGGTGGTTCGCCCGCGTCTGCGGGTCCTCGTGCTCCCAGAACCGGTGGCCGGCGAGCGTCGTCGGCACCATGCTCGCCGCGAGCGCCAGCGCCGCCACGCGTGGGACCCGGCCGGTGACGAGGGCCAGGCCCGCGCCCACCTTGACCGCGCCGTCGGCGAGGGTGATCGGTGACACGTACTGCTCGGGCACGCCCAACGGCACGAGCAAGGCCTTCGCCTTGCGCACGCGCGGCTCGGGATTGCGGAGGACGTCCGCGCCGCCGACGAGGAACGTCGACGCGAGCAGCGACCTGGCCAGCCTGCGAACGGGCATGATCATCTCCTCGTAAGACACCGCGCCGGAAATACCGGGACCAGGCGTGAGTCTGTCATAACCTGGCGCCAGCCTCTCCTTCCCCGAGCCATTCTGGAGGCGATAGCGGTGTGCCGTGCCCTCGTGCGGCGCACGGCGGTGTGGGCGTGCGCCCTACTGCTGCCGGCGTCCATCCTGGTCATCCTCCCCACGACGGCCCATGCCGCGCAGACGCCGGGCCAGCGCGCGAAGCAGCTGAAGGACGACCTGCGCGCCCTCGACAAGGCGCAGACGTCGCTGCGGTCACAGGCGGACGCCGCCCGCACCGCGCTCGTCGTCGGCACCGCGAGGTGGCGGCAGGCGGAGCAGAAGCTCACCGCCGCGAAGACCGAGGCACGGATGAAGAACGCGCAGTCGGCGCAGGCCGAGTCGCTCGTGGAGGACGCCCGCAAGCAGGTCGCGGGTTTCGCGGCGGGCGCGTACGAGAACCCGGTCAACCCGATGATCGCCTTCAGCACGGGCCTCGGCTCGCCCGACCCGCTCGCCCAGGCGCGCGGGCTCGCCGACCTCGACCAGGCAGGTGACCAGGAGTCCGGACAGCTGAGCCGTCTCGCGGCCGCGAAGACGGCGTCGGACTTCTTCGCCCGGCAGGCGCGGACGGCCGAGCACAACGCGGCGAAGCTGGCGGCGGCGCTGCAGGCGCGGACCGTCGCGCTCCGCGCGGAGGCGAAGAAGAGCACCGACGAGCTGAGCAAGGCGGTCGCGAAGGTGAACGCGATGCAGGCGCGGATCGACAAGCTGGAGGCGGCCGAACGCGCCCGGCTCGCGAGGCTCGCGGCGCAGCGCCGGGCCGCGCTCGCCGCTCGCGCCGCCGCCGCG
>JAFMQP010000157.1 GCA_017354575.1 Acidothermales bacterium
CGGGGCTCGTGTGGAGCACCGGTTCGTCGTGGTGAGTACCGGAGCGGCCATGTCAAGTCGGGCAGGACCGGGACCGGGTGAGCAACCTCAGCTGACCGGCCAGCGACCGCGGACGAGCGCGTCGCCGCCGATACGTGCGTACAGGTCGGCCGCTCCGGCCCGGGCGTCCGCGAGCAGCTCGTCCTCGTCGACCCTGGTCAGCCGCCCGTCGGCCACGACGTGCTCGCCGCCGACGAATACGTGCCTCGCGGTGCGGCCGGTCGCGGAGTAGACGAGGTTGGACACCGGGTTGTAGAGCGGCAGCCAGCTCGGGTCGTCGGTGTCGAACAGCACCAGGTCCGCCCGCTTCCCCACCTCGACGGCGCCGATCTCCTCCGCCATGCCGGTCGCGGCGGCGCCGTTCACCGTCGCCATCTCCAGCACGGTCTCCGGTGGCATGACGCGCGGGTTGAGCCGCACCTCCTTGTGGCCGCACGCCGCGAGGAACATCTCGCGGACGAGGTCGACGGGCCCCGAGCACGCGTGGTCACTGCCGAGCGCGACGTTGACGCCGAGCTCGAGCAGCTCGGGCAGCACGCCCATCCGCACGTTGCCGTACCCGTTGTGCATGCTGGAACTCGGCGCGGCCGCGACGCTCGCCTCGTGCTCGCGGAGAATCGACACCTCGGCAGGCTCGAGCCAGCCACCGTGCACGAGCAGCGTCCTGGGGCCCAGCGCGCCGAGCGCGGCGAGGCGTTCTACCTCCGGCACGCCGAACCTCGCCACCGACGCGTCGTGTGTCGAGTAGTTGAAGCAGGCATGCGTCTGCAGCACGACGTCGTGGGTGGCCGCGACGTCCCGCAGCGCGCGGATCAGCTCGTCGCTGGAGTTGTTGAGGCCGCGGAACGACACCGACGCGCGCACCCGGCCTTCGTACGTCCCGTCGTGCCGCTCGACGAGGGCGTCCGCCTCCTTCGCGGCGGAATCCGGTGTCGACACCATGGAGTCGGGCACGTTGCCGAACGCGGAGTCGCCGAGGTCGAAGGCGCTGCGCGCGACGACGGCCCTGATGCCGGTCGGCGCGACGCCGGCCACGGTCGCCTCGGGATGGTTGTTACCCGGGTCGACGAAGCACGTCGTCCCGTGCAGCAGCATCTCCCGCGCCGCCAGGCGGGCGCTGCGTTCCACGTCCTCGGCCCGCAGCGCGGCCTCGTACGGGTACATCCGCCGGATCAGGAACTCACGGGCGTTCGCCTCGTCGGCGAGCCCTCGGGAGAGCTGGAACGACGAGTGCAGGTGCGCGTCGACCAAGCCCGGCGTGGCGACCGCGTGCCGGCCGTCGAGCGTGGCGCGCCCCTCGTACGCCGCGGTGACATCGCCGCTCTTCCCCACCGCGACGAACCTGCCGGCGTCGATCGCCACGGCCGCGTCCCTGACGACCCGTCGCGCACCGTCGACGGTGACGAGCCAGTCGACGTGCTCGACGAGGACGTCGACGGTCGTGCGTTCCGCGGCCACGGCTCAGTCCTCCCCGGGACCGACGTAGGTCATGTCGTCTCTGACCTTGACCTCGATGAGGACGTTCTCCTCGCCCGACTGTTCGCAAAGCGCGGAACGATGGGCGACGCCGCGCGGGATGCAGAGCACCTGGCCGGGGCGCAGGACGTGCACGCCGAGCTCGGTCTCCCAGCGAAGTGCGCCCCGCACGCAGATGATGACCTCGGTGAAGTCCGCGCTGCGGTGCCAGAATCCCATGTCGTGGACGCTGCGCTTCGACACGTCGACCTTCGCGGCGCCCGAGTCGAGCACGCGCAGCGGCGCCCCGTCGGGCTTGTCGTAGTTGGCCGGCCGGATGCGATCGTCCGCCGTGTCGAAGCAGACCAGGCGTTCACCGCCGGACTTCACCGTGACGGCGGTCGCCTCGGTGCCACCGGGTCGGTCGAGCTCGATCCTCGCGTCGCCGACGGTGATGACCTCGCGGGTCGGTACCGGTTCGTTGGCCACGGCAGAAGTCCTCTCAGAGTCGGAAGAACGTGTGTGCGTTCACGGAGCAGACCCGCCGCGCGGTGTCCGCCGAGCCGTCGAGCTCGCGGACCACGCGCAGCGGCTCCGGGTCCATGATCGGGAAGGGGTAGTCCGAACCGAGCAGCACGCGGTCCTCGCCCGCGAAGTCGAGCAGATACGACAACGCGGAGGCGCGGTAGACGACGGTGTCGAAGTAGAGCGAACCCAGCCCGGCGGCAGGGTCGGCGAGGTCGTCCGGCGCCAACGCGTGGTTGCGCCGCAGCCGTCCCCACAGGTACGGGATCGCTCCCCCGCCGTGCATCAGCAGGATCCGCAGGCCCGGATGCGCGGCGAGCCGGCCGGAGTACAGCAGGCGCGACACGGCGACGTCGGTGTCGTACGCACGGCCCAGCGTGTTCGGCAGCCCGTACTCGCGGGTGCGCGGGTCGGCGGCGTGGAACGCGGGGTGCAGGACGATCGGCACCTCGCGCTCCGCGAGCGCCGCCCACAGCTCGTCGAGCCGCTCGTGGTCGAGCTCGTCCGCACCGGCCGCGCAGCCGATGGTGACCCCGGTGTAGCCGAGGCCGACCGCGTGGTCCAGCTCGTCGAGCGCGAGCTTGGTGTCCTGCATGGGCAGCGTCGCGAGCGGCACCATGCGACCGGACGCCGCCGCGTCCTCGACCAGCAGCTCGTTCATCAGCCGGTGCCAGTACGCGCCCTCGGTGGGCGGCAGGTCGTACCCGAACAGCTCCGACCACGTGCCGACGACGGAGACGTCGACGCCCTGCTCGTCCATCCAGCGGTGCGAGCGCTCGCGGTCGAGCACGGCGTCCGGGATGCGACGTGGCAGCGTGGTCGACGGGAACGACAACGCCGTCCCCCCGTCGACCCGGCTCACCGTCACGTCAGGCAGTCGCGCCGATGCCCGCTCCACCGCCGCGACCAGGCCCGCGGGTACGAGGTGGGCGTGCGCGTCGACGCAGGCGTCAGACGGGTGCGCCGTCACGGATGCCTCGCAGGATCTTCTCCGGCGTGATCGGTAGCGAGTTCACCTGCACGCCGTACGGCGACAGCGCGTCCTCGACGGCGTTGCCGATGGCAGCGAGCGATGTGATCGAGCCGCCCTCGCCTGTGGCCTTCGTGCCGAGCAGCGTGTACGGGCAGGGCGACTCGAGGTGGCCGAGCTCGATGCGCGGCACCGTCTGCGCGACCGGCTTGAGGTACGTCTGGAACGACGTCGCCAGCGGGTTGGCGGCGTCGTCGTACTGGAACTCCTCCAGCAGCGCGCCGCCGATGCCGTGCACCGTCGAGCCGATCGCCATGCCCTCCACGACTGCGGGGTTCAGCTGCCGCCCGCAGTCGTGCACGATTGCGTACTTGAGGAAGTCCAGCATCCCCGTGCCCTTGTCTACCTCGACCACGACCACGTGGACCGAGTTGGAGTGGGTGAGCTGGACGTTGAAGTCGCCGCGGTCCGGTGGCTTCGCCATCGGGTTGCGGTAGTACGCCATCACGCGCAGGCCGGGCTCCATGTCCGGAGGCAGCAGGACGACCTTGTTGTACGCGACCTTGGCCAGCTCGCCGAACGCGACGGACCGGGACGCGTCGCCGGCGACGTGCACGGCACGGTCGCCGAGGACGAGGTCCTCCTCCTTCGCCTCGAGCAGGTACGCCGCGAGCGTGCGCACCTTCGCGCGCACCCGCTCGGTCGCCGTGATGACCGCGCCGACCTCGACGTCGTTGAAGCGGTTGGAGTAGGCACCGGACTGACCGGTGTACGGCGAGCGCGTCGAGTCGAAGAACGTGTCGAAGCTGATGTCCTCGGGCGTGATGCCGAGCATGTCCGCGACGACCTGGCAGATGGTGGTCTCGTGTCCCTGGCCGGTGTCGACGGAACCGGTGCGGACCGTCACCTGGCCGTCGACCTCGATGCCGACGACCGCACCCTCCGAGCTGCCGTTGTAGTCCGTCGTGCCCTTCAGCAGCGAGTAGTAGCCGATGTTGGACGTACCCGGCTCGATGCCGGCACTCAGCCCGATGCCGAGCAGCCGGCCCTCGGCTCGGGCGACCGCCTGCTTCTCCCTGAACTCGCGGTACCGCCCGAGCTCCAGCGCCCTGCGCATCGTCTCCGGGTAGTCGCCGCTCTCGTAGATCTCCCCCGCCGGCGTCGTGTACGGCATCGCCTCGGGCGGGACCATGTTGCGCAGCCGGAACTCGGCGGGGTCCATGCCCAGCCGCCGCGCCGCCCGGTCGACGGACCGCTCGAGCGCGAACGTCATCGCCGGCTTGCCCACGCCGCGGTTCTGCACCACGGGCCCGCGGTTGGTGACCACACTCATCAGGTCGATGCTGGCGGCACCGATCGTGTACGGGCCGACCGCGGTGGCGAACTTGATCAGCCCGTAGATGCCCGCGGTGTGGATGAACGCGCCGTCGTTCTCCTTGCTGCGCAGGCGCATCGCGAGGATCTTCCCGTCGGCGCCGACGGGCAGCTCCATCTCCATCTTGACGTCGGGCGTGTGCGTGCCGCCGAGCATGTGCTCCGTGCGCGTCTGGATCCACTTGAGCGGCCGGCCGGCCCGCTTCGCCAGCAGGCAGCCGATGAGCGCGTACGGCCAGATCGCGAGCTTGATGCCGAACGAGCCGCCGCTTTCCGGCACGGACAACCGCACGTTCGCGGTGGGCACGCCGAGAGCCTTGGTGATGTTGCCGATCGACCGCGCGGGCTGCTGGTCGTTCGCGACGACGTCGTAGACCTCGTTGTTCGCGTCGTACGCCACCGTCAACGCATAGGGCTCAAGCGGGGTCGAGCTGAACCTGCCGACCCGGTACGTCTCACGGACCACGAACGCGGCGTCGTCGAACGCCTGGGCCATCGGGCCGTGGGCGATCTCGTCGTGCACGAGGACGTTGGAATCGATGTCGTCGTAGATCAGCGGCGCGTCGCCGGCGAGTGCGGCGTCGACGTCGGCCACCGACGGCAGCGGCTCGTACTCCACGTCGACGAGGTCGAGCGCGTCCTTGGCGGCGAACATGTCGACGGCCGCGATCGCGACGACCGGCTCCCCGACCCAGCGCACCTTGTCGACGGCCATCACGTACTGCGTCACCGGCGCGGTGACCGAACGCGACGCCACCGGGCTGGTCTCGCGGCGGACGTCCTCGCCGGTGACGACCGCAAGCACCCGCGGGTCCGCGAGCGCGCGTGAGGTGTCGACCGAGACGATGCGGGCGTGCGGGTGCGGGCTGCGCAGAATGGCGATCGCGCCGCCCTCGAACGGCAGGTCGTCGAGGAACCGCGCCCGCCCGTACAGGTGCCGGGCGTCCTCCTTGCGTGGTGCCCGCCTGCCGACCCAGTTCGACGCGGCGAGCACCCGGTCGGGAGCGTAGATCGTCATCGCGACGCCTCCTCTCCTTCGGCGGCGGCCGCGGCGACGGCGTCGACGATCTGCTGGTAGCCGGTGCACATGCAGAGGTTCCCCTTCAACGCGGCCCTGATCGCGTCCTCGTCCGGGTGCGGGTCGTCCCGCAGCAGGGCCGTGGCGTTGGTGAGCATGCCGGGAGTGCAGTAGCCGCACTGGATCGCGGCGTGTTCGACGAACGCCCTGCGCAGCGCGGGCACGCACGGGGCGTCGAGCCCGTCGACCGTCGTCACCTCGCGTCCGGACGCCTGCGCGGCGAGGACCATGCACGACTTCACCGGCGCGCCGTCGAGCAGCACCGTGCACGCGCCGCAGTTGCCCGAGTCGCAGCCGACGTGCACGCCGGTGCGCCCGGCGTTCTCCCTGAGGTAGTGCACGAGCAGCATCCGGGCCGGCACCTCGCCGGTCACGTCCTCGCCGTTGACCCGCACCGTCGGTGTCGCGGTCCTCGTTCCCAGGTCGGTCATCGCCTCACCCGTTCCCCTCGACGCCTGCGTCGTCGCCGACCGCCTCACGCAGCGCCCGCTCCAGTGCCACGGGCGCGACGGCGCGGCGGTAGTCGGCAGAACCCGCCGTGCTGTCCAGGGGCGCGATCTCCGCGTCGAGCTCGGCACGGGCGGCCGCGATCGTCTCGTCGCCGAGCGGCCGACCACGCACCGCGGCGGCCGTCCTCGGTGCTGGGAGCGGCCGGTCGCCGAGGCCGACCAGGCCGATCGCCAGCTCCGTCACCGTGCCGCCGTCGACGTCGGCGACGACGGCCACGCCGGCGAGCGTGGGGTCGGCGGGCCGCCTCGCCACCGCACCGTACGAGGCGCGGGCACCGTCGCGCCGCGGGAGGCTCACCGCCGTGAGCACCTCTCCGGCCCGCAGCACGGTGCGGAACGGTCCGGTGTACAACTCGGCGACGGGCACCTCGCGTTCGCCCGCGGACGACGCCAGCCGGACCGACGCCCCCGAGGCGATCGCGGCCCCGGCGAGGTCACCGGACGGGTCGGCGTACGCGAGCGAGCCCCCCAGCGTCCCGCGGTTGCGCACCTGCACGTCGGCGACGTGGCGCAGCACGAGGGGCAGGATCGGGACCGCACGCGCGACCGCCGCGTCGCGGGTGAGGGACGCCATCGTCACCATCGCGCCGATCACGAGCCGGTCGTCCTCGAGCCGGATCGCGCGCAGCTCGTCCAGGCCGCCGATGTCGACCACGACGTCCGGCGCGACGGTCCTGGTCTTCAGCTGGGTGAGCAGGCTCTGTCCCCCGGCGAGCAACCGCGCGCCCGGGTTGCCGTCGAGCACCGCGAGGGTGTCGGCGAGGCTGCCCGGCCGGGCGTAGGCGAAATCCACCGGTATCACGGTGACCTCCAGTTCGACGTCGAACGCGCGCGGCTCCGGCGTTACGGCTCGCTCGTCACGGTCCGCATGACCTGGGCGAGGTGTCTGCGCATCTCCGACTCGGCGGTCTCGGGGTCGCCCGCGGCGATCGCCGCGACGATGGCCCGGTGCTCGTCGAGCGACTCCCGCAGCCGGCCGCCGACCAGTGAGGTGCGCAACCTGGTCTGCGCGCTCTGCGTGCTGAGCATCTCGGCCAGCCGCGCGGCCGTCGGGCGGCGGCCCAGGTCGAGGACGAGCCGGTGCAGCCGTGCCTGCGCGGCGGAGCTCACCGAGATGTCGTGGTCGTCGAGCGCGCGCTCGAACGCGGCGATCGTCTCGCGCAGCGCGGCGACGTCGGCCGGGGTGGCGTTGGCGGCGGCGTGCCTGGCCGCGAGCCCCTCGACGACGGACCGGATCTCGAGCACCTCGAGCGCCTCGTCCCGAGTGAGCAGCCGGACCGCCGCGCCCTTGTTCGCGCGCCGGTCGACCAGGCCCTCGTGCTCCAGCCGCGCGAACGCCTCGCGCAGCGCGAGGCGGGTGACGCCGAGGTCCGCCATCACGTCCGGCTCCACGAGTCGCTGGCCGGGCGCGTACCTGCCGGCCTTCAGCGCCTCGCGCAGCAGCCGGTAGGCGTTCTCCCCGGCCGTCGGTTCCGTCATAGCCGGCACGATCGCATCGTCGCATGAAATCGTCAACGATCTCGTCCATGATGTGTTCTTCGCCACCTTCACCGGCACTTATGCTTGACGCCGTGATCGAGCTGAAGCACCTGCGGTTGCTCCGGGAGCTGGTGGAGCACGGGACGCTGTCCGGGGCGGCCCGCTGCCTCGGCTACTCCCAGCCCGCGGTCACGCAGCAGCTGCAGGGCCTGGAGCGCTCGCTCGGTACGCCGCTCGTCGTGCGGTCCCGCTCCGGCATCTCGCTCACCGAGGCGGGTGAGGTGCTGCTGCGGCACGGCAGGAACGCGCTCAGCACTCTCTCGCTCGCCGAGGCGGAGGTCGCGGCGGTGGCCGGCCTCCGGTCCGGGCGGATCCGGCTCGCCTGCTTCCCCAGCGCCGCCGGCACGGTCCTGCCGGCGGCGCTGGCGGACGTCACCGCGCGGCATCCCGGCCTGTCCTTCACCCTCACCGAGGCCGAGCCGCCCGAGGCGCTCGCGCTGCTCGACCGGGGCGAATGCGATGTCGTCGTCGCGTTCGCCTACGACGAGGACACCGCGCCGGGACGTCCCGGCGGGGCGGCCGACGAGGTGTGGATCCCGCTGCTGCGCGAGTCGGTCCACGTCGCGCTCGCCCGCGACCACCCGGCGGCCACGTCGCGGCACATCCGGCTCGGCGACCTGCGCGACGAACGCTGGATCGCCGGGTGCCCGAAGTGCCGCGGCCACCTCGTCGCGGCCTGCGCCGCCGCCGGATTCGAACCCGACATCGCCTTCGAGACCGACGACTACGTCGCGCTGCAGGGGCTGGCCGCCGCCGGGCTCGGCGTCGCGCTGCTCCCGGATCTCGTGCTCTCCGTCGTCCGGCTGGACACACTCGACGTCCGCCGCCTGCACCCGGTGCAGACGCGTACCGTCAGCGCGGTCTCGACGCCGTCGCTGCTGCGCGTACCAGGCGTCCGGCAGACCATCGACGCGCTGCACGGGGCGAGCGAGACGATGCGGCTGCCGAAGGTGTCCGC
>JAFMQP010000158.1 GCA_017354575.1 Acidothermales bacterium
GCATGCGCGTGTCCGTCATCGCACCGCTCCGCCCATGAAGCCGCGCACCAGGAACCGTTGCGCGATCAGCGTGAGCACGGTCGTGGGCGCGGCGATGACGACGGCCGCTGCCATCAGGCCTCCCCAGTCGTACTGGCCGATGCCGATGAAGTTGAACGCGATGACCGGCAGCGGCAGGGTGTCGACGTTGGCCAGCGCCAGCGCGAACAGGAAGTAGTTCCAGGAGAAGATGAACGAGATCACGGCGGCGACGGCGATCCCGGGGCGGACCATCGGGAGCGCGATCGTCCAGAAGGTCCGGCGCACCGTGCATCCGTCGATCTCCGCCGCCTCCTCGACGGCCCTCGGCACACCGTCGAAGAACGGGATCAGCAGCCAGACGCACAGCGGCAGCGTGATGATCAGGTGGACGAGGACGAGCAGAACGTAGTTCAGCGGCACCGAGTCGATCGCGCCGAACCGCACGGCGATGACCCGCAACGGGATGAGGAACAGCACGCCGGGCGCCATCCGCGCCACCAGGGTCACGATCGACAGCAGCCGCAGCCGCAGCCGCGCGATCCCGTAGGCCGCCATGGCTCCGGCCGCCAGCCCGATCAGCGTCGAGCCACCGGCGATGACGATGCTGTTCACCAGGTACCGCGCGAAGTTCAACCGCTCGAACAGCTTGACGTAGTTGTCGAGCGTCGCGGCGGCCGTGAACTTCGGCGGTGAGCTCGCGATCGCGCCGCTGTGGTGGACGCTCCCCCACGCCATGAACACGATCGGGCCGAGGAACACGACGAGGATCACGAGGTAGGCGACGTACGTCGCGCCGGCGCCTGCGATCCTGCGGCTACGCGTCGAGCTCACTGCGCCTCCGCAGCCAGGTGAACACGCCCGCGAACACCAGGACCAGGGCGAACAACGCGATCTGCGCGGCGCTGCCGAAGGTGAGCCGCAGCTGCGCGAACGCGTTGCGGTACGCGTAGATGTTCATCGTCGTGGACGCGTTCAGCGGCCCGCCCTGGGTCATGATGTAGCCGGTGTCGAAGTAGCGGATGAGGTCGACGGTGCGCAGGAGCGCGACCACGGTGATGATCGGGCGCAGCAACGGCAGGCCGATCCGCCAGCCGACCTGCCAAGCGTTCGCGCCGTCCACCCGCGCCGCCTCGAACGGCTCGGTCGGCAGGTTCCTGATGCCCGCGCTGACGATGAGCGCCACCAGCGGCGTCCACTGCCAGATGTCGACGAGGATGAGGGACCAGACGACATGGTTCGGGTCGCCGAGCCAGTCCTGTGCCGACACGCCGACCAGCCCGAGCAGGTAGTTCAGCACGCCGAGTGTCGGGTCGTAGATGAGCAGCCACACCAGGCCGACGACGACCGCGGCGGTGAGCGACGGCACCAGGGTGAACGTCTGCAGCACGCGCGCGCCCGGGACGTCGCGGCTCATCACGTAGCCGATCAGTGTGCCCAGCACGAGCTGAGGGATCAGCGACCCGACGTAGATGAGCATCGTGACACCTACCGACGACCAGAACACCGGGTCGAGGAACATCGCGTGGAAGGTGTCGAAGGTCAGCTTGCCGAGGTCGACGTTCGTGGCGTCGCGCGGCGACAGCGCGAGCCCGGTCGCGTAGAGGATCGGGAAGACGACCAGGACGATCGAGAGGATGACCGCCGGGAGGACCAGCGGCCAGGACTCACGCAGCCGCCGGCGTTCCGGTGTGTGCGAGCGCCGCGACCGCACGGCAGCCGTGGCCACCGGCATCGCTTCCTCGGACACGTTCACCGCCACTCGCCTGGTCAGACCTCTGGTGGTCAGAGAAGTGTGGCGGAGGCGTCCGGCCCGTGTCAACGATCATGGACCGGGCGTGTCGGCGGACCGCACTACGGCGGCGTAGACGACGCGCTTAGGGATGCCGGCGTCCTTCGCGACCGCCGCGATCGCCTCCTTGCGCGGCTCGCCCGCGCGCTCGCGGTCGGCGACCGCGGCGGCGAGGTCGACGGGATCGATGGACGCGGACGCCGGCGGGGCGCCTGCCACCACGAGCGTCACCTCGCCGCGGACGCCGTCGCCGGCCCAGGCGACGAGGTCGGCGAGAGCGCCGCGCTCGACCTCCTCGTAGGTCTTGGTCAGCTCGCGGCACACGACCGCGCGCCGGTCGGCGCCGAACGCCTCGGCGAGCGCGGCGAGCGTCGCGGGCAGCCGTCGCGGCGACTCGAAGAACACGAGCGTGCGCGGCTCGCCCGCGAGCTCGCGCAGCCGGGACGCGCGCTCCCCCGACTTCCTGGGCAGGAAGCCCTCGAAGCAGAACCGGTCGACGGCCAGCCCGCTCAGCGCGAGCGCGGTCGTCACGGCGGACGGCCCGGGTACGGCGGTGACCCGGACGCCCGCGGCGACGGCCGCCTCGACCAGCCGGTACCCGGGGTCGGACACGCTCGGCATCCCGGCGTCGGTGACCAGGAGGACCCGCCGCCCGTCCCGCAGCGCCGCCACCAGCTCGGGCGTCCTGGCCCGTTCGTTGCCCTCCCAGTAGGAGACGACGCGCCGAGGTGACACCCCGAGGGCGTCGCACAGCCGGCGCAGCCGGCGGGTGTCCTCCGCCGCGACCACGTCGGCGGAAGCCAGCTCGTGCGCGAGGCGCGGCGAGGCGTCGGCGGGATCGCCGATCGGCGTGCCGCCGAGTACCAGGACGCCCGCCTCCATGGATCACTCCCTACCATGGCCGGGTGACGACGACCGAGACGCGCCCGGACGCCGACGACACCACGGTTCACTGGGCGCCCGGCGAGCTGGTGGCCCGGCTCGTCCCCATGGTTCCCGGCAGCCGGCTGATCGGTTGGCTCGCCCCGCTCGGCATCATGCTGCTCGCGGGTGTGCTCCGGTTCTGGGACCTCGGCAACCCGCACGCGGTCGTCTTCGACGAGACCTACTACGCCAAGGACTCCCTGTCGCTGCTGGAGTTCGGCGTCGAGCACGACTACTCCGACAAGGCCGCCGTCGTCGACAAGTTGCTGCTCGGCGGCAACGTGCACGTCTTCAAGGACACGGGGTCGTTCATCGTCCACCCGCAGGTCGGCAAGTGGATGATCGCGCTCGGCTACCTGGCCGTCGCGTTCGCGAAGACGACGTTGCAGGGCCACGCGTTCGACTGGCACGCGGGCGTGACGCCGTTCGGCTGGCGGTACTCGGCCGCGGTCGTCGGCACGCTGTCGGTGCTCGTCGTCGCCCGCGTCGCCCGGCGGATGCTGCGCTCGACGCTGCTCGGCTGCCTCGCCGGGCTGCTGATGTGCCTGGACGGGCTGGAGTTCGTGCAGAGCCGGGTCGCGCTGCTCGACATCTTCCTGATGTTCTGGATCCTCGCCGGGTTCGCCTGCCTCGTCGCCGACCGCGACGCCGCGAGACGCCGGCTCGCCCGCCTCGTCGAGGAACGTGGCGTCGGTGCGTACGGGCCGTGGCTCGGCGTCCGCGGGTGGCGTATCGGCGCGGGGCTGTGCCTCGGGCTCGCGCTCGGCAGCAAGTGGACCGCGATCTGGTTCATCGTCGGATTCGCCGCGCTGACCTTCTGCTGGGACGTCGGTGCGCGCCGCGCCGCCGGGATCGGCAGGCCGTTCCGCGGTGCGCTGCGGCTGGACGCCTGCCCGCACGCGGCACCGGCGACGGTGCTGCTGCCGGCGGTCGTGTACGTCGCGTCGTGGTGGAGCTGGTTCGCGAACGACAAGGGCTGGGACCGGCACTGGACCGACCAGTCGAGGTCCGGCGTGCCCGCCGTGCTGCGCGGCTGGTGGCACTACCAGATGGAGATCTACAACTTCCACACCCACCTGACGGCGCACCACGACTACCAGTCCTCGCCCTGGGGCTGGTTCCTGCTCGCCCGGCCGGTGGCGTACTACTACCAGTCGCCGCCGGGCTGCGGCGCCTCGACGTGCTCGAGCGCGATCACCGGCATCGGCACGCCGGCCATCTGGTGGGCGACCATCCCGATGATGATCGTGCTCGTCTGGCTGTGGGTCAGCGGACGCGACTGGCGCGCGTCGACGGTGCTGGTCGCGATCCTGGTGGGCTGGGTGCCGTGGATGCAGTACCCGCACCGGACCATGTTCTTCTTCTACGCGCTGCCGCTGCTGCCGTTCATGGTGATCGGGCTCGCGCTCGTCGCGGGCTGGGTGATCGGGCCGAAACCGCCGCCGGGCGAACCGGCGGGCAACCGGCGCGTCGGCGGCACGATCGCCGTCGGCACGTACACGCTGCTCGTCGCGGCGAACTTCCTGTACTTCCTGCCAATCCTCACCGCGCAGGTCGTCCCGTACACCAGCTGGGCCGCACGAATGTGGCTGCGCAGCTGGATCTGAGGCCTAGTCGCCGGGAGGCGGCTGGTCCTCGCCACCGTCCTGCGACGGCGGGACGAGACCCGAGACGTCGGCGCGGATCGCGGGTGGCATGAAGTCGAGGAACGCCTTCCTCGTGTTGATCAGCTGCTGCTGGACGTCCGCCGTGTGCTGCATCGCCTGCAACGAGCGCTGTTCTGCCTGATCGGCTTTCCGTTTGAGGGTGAGCAGCCCGGTGACGGAGACCTCCGACATCTCGGGCAGCAACAGGAGCACGAGCGCGATCAGGACGAGGAGCGCGGGAGCCGAGGTCACGCCGACCGGTTCGCAGACGTGCACCACCTTGGTGCCGGCGATGGTGTCCTTGCAGATCGACGGCTGGACGACGAAGAGCACGACCGCCGACCCGACGAGGATCAGCACGATCGCCGCCAGTCTGACGGGCCTCCACCTCGTCCGTGGTGTCGGCTGATGACCTTCCTGTCCCTGCTCCGTCATGGCGGGAAGATACGCCCGCGCGCGTCCGGATGCGGGCGTAATCACGAAATCGGCAGGACATTCGTCCCGTCGCGGTGCTGACGGCCGGCGCTGCCCGTACGCCGGGGGTCTCACCACGTTCCCCGGAAGGTAGCGATGGTCGGCCGCGTGCTTCCCGCGGTCGGGTTGTTCGGGCGACGCGCCGAGCTCGCCCGGAGAGCGCCGAACCCGTGGCTGCTCGGTGCCCCGCGAGCCCGGTGGCGGACCTGGCCGGCAACGCGGTGTCCGCCGCGGGGCCGTCGCCCTGCTCGTGGTCGCCGCGCTGAGGCAGCGGCCCGAGGTACCGCGAGCGGCGTAGTGCCGCACACCGCACCTGCGTCAGGGGGCGCAGGTGCGGTGTCGTCCGCCGCCGGACGACCCGGACGCCTCGTGCTGGCACGCTCGACGCATGGGTGATCGGATGTTCCGGTTCGGCGTCGTGGCGAGCCAGGCCCGCGACGCGGACGAGTGGCTCGCGCTGGCACGTCGGGCCGAGGATCTCGGGTACGCGACGTTCCTCGTCCCCGACAACCTCGCTCTGCCCGCGCCGGTGCCCGCCGCCACGGCGGCCGCGACCGCCACCGCCGACCTCCACGTCGGCACGTTCGTGACCAACTGCGCGTTCCGTCCGCCCGCGCAGATCGCGTGGGAGGCGGCGAGCGCGGACTTCCTCTGCGGCGGCGGGTTCGAGCTCGGGCTGGGGGCGGGACGGCCGGACGCCGTCCGCGAGGCCGCCCTGCTCGGCCTGCCCTTCGAGCCGTTCGACGAGCGGCTGCGCCGGGTGCAGACGACCGTCGACGCGCTCGAGGACCTGTACGCCCACGCCACCGCCGAGGCCGGCGAGGGAGCCTGGCCGGTGCGGATCTACCGTCCCGCCGACCGTGCGCGCCGGCCGCGGGTGCTGATCGCCGGAAGCGGGAAGAAGATGCTCGGCCTCGCGGCGCGACGGGCGGACATCGTGGCGCTCGGCCTGCCGCCGACCGCCGGCGAGGACGACTTCCGCACGAAGCTCGCCACGCTCAACATCCTCGCCGGCGACCGGTTCGACGACATCGAGCTGAACGTCAACCTGGCCGCGGTGGGTGAGCCGCCGCCGTGGCTCGCCCGGCTCGGGCTCGACCCGGCGAAGGCGTCCGACAACGCCGCGATGGCCGTGCTCAGCGGCTCCCCTCAGGAGATTGCCGACCTGCTCCGCCGCCGTCGCGACGACCTCGGCATCTCCTACGTCACGGTCAACGCGGCGTACGCCGACGCGCTCGCACCGGTGGTGGAGCGGCTGACGGGAACCTGACCGGAAGCGGTTGAAGGGTGAACTGATAGACCTGGAGACATGGATGAAGCTCTGACTGCACGCACGATCACGATCCAGGGTCACCAGGGCGACGAGATCGAGGCGTACCTGGCCGAACCCGCGGGCACCGGCCAGTTCGGCGGTGTCGTCGTCATCCACCACATGCCGGGGTACGACTCCGCGACCAAGGAGATGGTGCGCAGGTTCGCCGCCCACGGTTACAACGCGATCTGCCCCAACCTGCACTACCGCGAGGCGCCGGGCGCTAGCCCGGACGACGCGTCGGCCGCCACCCGCGCGGCCGGCGGCGTGCCGGACGACCGGCTCGTCGGCGACGTGGCCGCCGCCGCGGACCACCTGCGTCAGCTGAAGACCGCGAACGGCAAGGTCGGCGTCATCGGCCACTGCTCGGGCGGGCGCCAGGCGTTCCTCGCCGCGTGCACGCTGCAGCTCGACGCCGCCGTCGACTGCTACGGCGCGTTCGTCGTGGGCGAGCCACCCGCGGAGTCGGGGATGAAGGTGCGGCCGGTCCTCGACAAGGCGCCGGAGCTGTCCTGCCCGCTGCTCGGCCTGTTCGGCGTCGAGGACAGGTTCCCGTCACCCGACCAGGTCAAGGAGCTCGACGAGGAGCTCACCCGGCTCGGCAAGCAGCACGAGTTCCACTCGTACGACGACGCCGGCCACGCGTTCTTCGCCGTCGACCGGCCGAGCTACCGGGTGCACGCGGCGAACGACGGCTGGGAGAAGGTCTTCGACTTCTTCGGCCGGTACGTCGCGAGCTGAGCGGAGGAACCATGTGCACCTACCTCACCGAGCAGCGGGCGATCGAAGGCAGCGGCAAGGGCTCCACCGGCTGGTTCGCGCTCACCGACGCCGCCGTCTACGTCGACCACCCCGTGCACGCCCAGTACGAACACACGGTGAACATCGACTTCGCGAACCCGGCGAAGGGGCCGTCCGCGCGGGTGGCCGTCGAGCTCACCGAGGAGTCGGCGCTCGCGCTGGTCGACGCGATCCGCGAGGCCTTGGCGGCGGCGCCTCCGGGCCTGGCGTCGGCGTCGGCCGCTAGCGGCGCCAGTAGTCGTAGCGGTCGCGTCCCGGCCTGAAGCCGGCAGCCTCGACGATGTCGACGGCGAGGTCGAACCGGTCGCCGACGCGGTCCGGCGAGTGTGTGTCGCTGCCGAACGAGACGGCCGCGCCGCCCTCGTCGTACCACCAGCAGATCAGCCGCACCGACGCGAACGGGCTCTTGGTGTTGAACTCCAGCACCCGGCCGGTGCCGGCCAGGGCGCGGAAGACGGCGCGGTACAGGTCCTCGTAGCGCTGCTCGTCGTACGCGCCGTCCGCGTACCGCCAGTACCGGCGCGGGTAGTCGACGTGTGCGAGCACCTCGAACACGTCGCTGCCCTCGACCAGCCGCACCATCTCGGTGAAGTACCTGTCCATGACCTCGTCGGCGGGGAGCGTGCCGAGCAACCGGCCGGGGTCGACGAGCCTGCCGTCGTGCTCGATCGCGTGCAACGAGCCGAGCACGCGGTCGAACGTGCCCGCCTTCAGCACCCGCGCGACGCTGCCCCTGAACAGGTGCGCCTCGCCGGTCTCGATGCCGGTGCGGATGCGAAGCCCGGGGAACCGCTCCCGGCACTCCGCCACGCACGCCTGGTACCCGTCGACGTCGAGCGGCCGGACGTTCGCGCGCGTGATCGCGGGCGCGTCCTCGTCGGCGTCGTCACCCTCGCCCCACTCGGTGAAGTCCACGTGCTCGGTGAACGCCACCGCCGGCAGCCCGAGCTCGATCGCGCGTTCGCAGGTGCGCGCCATCGAGCCGGTACGCACGGCGTCGTAGGACCACTCCGTGTGGACGTGACTGTCGGACGGGACTCCGACCACAGGTTTCGCGGGCACGTGATCCGAGCATATCGGCCCGCGTTCGGCCACCGCCGCGGTCACGGAGGTGGCATGCCGCACCACGCAGCCGTTCCCTTCCGGCAGCCGCGAGAACGGCGACGTATAGTTGCAGATTGTGCATTGATGCACAGAGTGCTCGATCAGCGTCCGGACTTCGCAATCGGACGGTCAAAGAAGAGTAAGTAACGCCGAGTGTCGGGGACACGTTGCCAGGACGGTGTCCGCGACCGTGAGGGAAGGTGCCGGGTACGCCGTGACCGCAGCAACCGCGACCGCAGGCAGCAGCAGCCAGCAGCACCACACCGACGGCCCACCCACGAACCGGCAGATCATGGTCGTGTTCGGCGCGCTGATGCTCGCCGTGCTGCTGTTCGCGCTCGACCAGACCA
>JAFMQP010000159.1 GCA_017354575.1 Acidothermales bacterium
GCGGTCCCGCTCACGTCAAGCACCTCCGCCGCTGGTGTCGCCGGCGGGTGGCCGCCGCCGGGCACGGCCCAACTCCCCGAGGCACCAGCCACCTTCGTCGCGGTCGACCCAACCGTCCGACTCCAGCTCGCCGAGGATGCCCAGCAGCCGGCGCGGGTCGACGCCGGTGAGCCGGGCGAGCCGGTCGGGCGTGCAGCTGCCGCGGGCGGGGACCGCCTCCAGCACGGTCCGCGGCTCCGGTGGCAGCGCTTCGCGGGGATCGATGTCGCCACGACGTACCGGCGCGAGGTCGGCCCCGATCCTTCCGACCACCTCGATCACCTCGGCGGCGTCGGTCACGCATTCGGCGGTGTGCGAGCGCAGCAGGACATGGCAACCCGCCGACATCGACGAGGTGACCGGACCCGGTACCGCCATCACCGGCCGTCCCAGCCGTTCCGCCCAGCGCGCCGTGTTCGCCGCCCCGGAACGCACCGCAGCCTCGACCACGACGACTCCGGCAGTGAGCCCGGCGATCATCCGGTTTCGCTCGAGGAACCGGAACCGGGTGGGTGTACACCCGGGCGGTAGCTCGCCGACGATCAGGCCCCGCCGGGCGATCTCGGCGAAAAGCGTCTCGTGCCCTCGCGGGTACGCGACGTCGACACCGCAGGCGAGCACGGCCACGGTCGAGCCCCGCGCGGCGAGCGCGCCGCGGTGGGCGCGCGCGTCGATGCCGTAGGCACCGCCCGAGACCACGGTCCAGCCGCGGTCCGCCAGGTCCGCCGCGAGCTCGGCGGCGACGTACTCGCCGTAGTCGGTGGCCGCCCGCGCCCCGACGACCGCGACGGAGCGGTCGGTCAGCGCATCGAGACCCGGTTCGCCCCTCACCCACAGCAGCAGCGGCGCCTTGACACCGAACCCGTCCAGCCGGTCGGGCCATCCGTCGTCCCCCGGAACGAGCACGCGGATACCGGCAGCGGCCGCGCGTTCGAGGTCGCGGTGCGGGTCGGCCTCCGGCAGGCGCAGCTGGTACCCGTCGACGCCGGTCACCTGCAGGTCCTTGGCGAGCAACGCCGACCACACCTCCGCGGCCGAGCTCTCCGCCACGAGGCGGCCCACCCGCTCGTCCCCGGGTTCGACGACCCGGCTCAACGCCACCCGGGCCAGCCGCTCCTCGTCGCCGGTGTCGGGCGTAGCCCGCACCTCTTCGCCCGCCTCCGTCGTCATCCGGTCCACACCCCCGTTCGCAGGGCGAGTGCGGCGGCAACCTCGTCGACACCGGGGCGGTCGCGTCCGGTGAGGTCGGCGAGCGTCCACGCCACCCGGAGCACACGCACCGCGCCGCGCGCCGTCAACCGCCCGCGGCCGAGGTCGCGCTCCACCAGCGCCAGACCCCCGGCGGGCGGCGCGTAACGTACCCGGAGGTCGCGGCCGGGCAGCTCGGCGTTCGTCGCCCACGGTTCGCCGGCGAACCGCGTCGACATGCGTTCCCTCGCCGCGGCCACCCG
Source organism: Acidothermales bacterium (assembly GCA_017354575.1). Classification (GTDB taxonomy): domain Bacteria; phylum Actinomycetota; class Actinomycetes; order Streptosporangiales; family WHST01; genus WHST01. Next base: position 1,491 of record JAFMQP010000159.1, read on the forward strand.
GGCGGCGACGACGCTCGTCGCCTCGGCGTTGGCGACCGCGTGCAGCAGGTCGAGCCGCGCCAGTGGGTGCATCGCGACGCTGAGGTCGACGCGGTCGAGCAACGGCCCGGACAGCCGGTTGAGGTAGCGGCGGCGGGCGATCGGCGTGCAGGTGCACCGGCTCGTGTCCTCCTCCGCGAGCGCGCACGGGCACGGGTTGGCGGCGAGGACGAGGGTGAACCGGGCCGGGAAGCAGACGGTCTCGCGCTGCCGGCTGACGACGACCTCGCCCGACTCCAGCGGTTGACGCAGCGCCTCGAGCACGCTGGAGGCGAACTCCGGCGCCTCGTCGAGGAACAGCACGCCACGATGCGCGAGCGACACTGCACCGGGCCGGATCCGCTGGCTGCCGCCACCGACGATCGCCGCCCGGCTCGCGGAGTGGTGCGGGCCGTGGAACGGCGGCCGCCGGATGAGCACGTCGCCTGTGGGCAGGGCTCCCGCGACCGAATGGATGGCGGTCACCTCGAGCGCCGCGGCGTCGTCGAGCGTCGGCATGATGCCGGGCAGCCGTTCGGCCAGCATCGTCTTCCCCGTGCCGGGTGAGCCGTGCAGGAACGTGTGATGCCCGCCCGCGGCGCTGACCTCCAGGGCGAGCCGTCCCTCGGCCTGCCCGGCCACGTCGGCGAGGTCCTTCGCCGGGACTCGCGCCGGAACCGCCTTCGCCTCCACCACGGGCGGCGGCTCTTCTCCGCCGTCCGGCTCCGGCTCACCGCGCAGCTGGCGTACCAGTGCGGCGAACGTCGCGACACCGAGCACGTCGACGTCCGGGACGAGCATCGCCTCGGCGAGGTTGGCCGCCGGGACGACGAAGGCGCTGAACCCCGCGCTCGCACCGGCGAGCACGGCGGGCAGGATGCCGGGCACCGGACGCACCGCTCCGTCGAGCCCGAGCTCGCCGACCAGCACGACCTTCTCCAGCGACGTCCGCGGGATGGCATCGTCGCCGGCGAGGATCGCGGTCGCGAGCGCGAGGTCGTACGCCGTACCCTGCTTGCGGATGCCCGCAGGCGAGAGGTTCACGGTGACCCGCCGGTTCGGCCAGGACTCGCCGCTGTTCAGCACGGCGGCACGCGCGCGGTCGCGCGCCTCGTGCACCGCGGTGTCGGGCAGGCCGACGAGGTGCACGCCGGGCAGCCCCTGACCGATGTCGGCCTCGACCTCGACGACGAAGCCGTCGATACCGACCACGGCAACCGACCACGCCCGCGCGACCGTCATGCCGCACCGCCGCGTACGAGCGAGCAGATGGCGGTCATCAGCCCACCCCGGGAAGGTGCTCGACCGTGTACCCGCCGGCAGGCAGTACGCGCACGCCGACGACGTCGATGCGCAGCCCGCCGTGTGGGCGCCCCCAGGAGCGCAGCCACTCACCCGCCAGCCGGCGCAGCCGGTCGGCCTTGTCGCCTGTCACCGCCTCGGCCGGCGAGCCGTACCCTTCGCCGGTACGCGTCTTCACCTCGCAGACGACCACCGTCTCGCCGTCCCGCGCGACGATGTCGATCTCGCCGCTCGCGCAGCGCCAGTTGCGCGCGAGCAGCTCGTATCCCCGCCGTCGCAGGAAGTCCGCCGCGATCCGTTCGCCGCGCCTGCCGATCCTGTCCTTCGCCGCCATGCGACCACCTCCGTCCGAAGCATCGGCACGACGACGGGTCGCCGACAGGGGCGCGGACGAAACTGTGGACGGCCGCGACCGCTTCCACGACCGGGCCCCTCCGGCGAGGAACGTCGACGCGCGTTCGTCTACCTGGGCGCGGTCGACGCGTGCGGGCGCTGACCGACCACGGGCACCGCGACGAGGGCGGTCACGGCGGGCAGTCGGGCGTCGAGCGCACGTCCTGGGTCATCGCGATCAGAGCGCGGCGAACGTGTCCGCGAGCGCGCGCAGGCCTTCGTCCACCTCGCCCGAGGAGATAGTGACCGGTGGCGCGATGCGCAGCACGTTGCCGTACAACCCGCCCTTGCCGAGCAGCAGGCCGCGCTCCCTTGTGCCCTCGAGCACCCGTGCCGCCGTGGACGTCGACGGTGTCCTGCCGTCCGGCTCGACCAGCTCGACGCCCGCCATCAGCCCCTTACCGCGCACCTCGCCGATCACCGGATGCTTCTCCTGCAACGCCCGCAGCCCGGCGAACAGCCGCGCGCCGACCTCGCGGGCGTTCGCCTGCAGGTCGTGGTCGCGGACGTAGTCGAGGACGGCGAGCGCCGCGCGGGTCGCCACGGGGTTGCCGCCGAACGTCGAGATCGAGTTCACCCGCACCGTGTCCATCAGCTCGCCGCGCGCGACGACGCCGCCGATCGCGATCCCGTTGCCGAGGCCCTTCGCGAACGTCATCGCGGCCGGGACGAACCCGTGCGCCTGGATGCCCCAGAAGTGCTCGCCGGTACGCCCCCAGCCCGTCTGCACCTCGTCGGAGACGAACAGGATGCCGTACTCGTCCAGCACCTCCTTCATCGCGCCGAAGAACCCGTCCGGCGGGGTCGCGAAGCCACCCACGCCCTGGATCGGCTCGGCGATCATGCACGCGACGTCACCCGCCGTGGTGGTGGCGATGACCTCGCGCAGGTCCTCGACGCACGCCGCGGTGTACGCGTCGTCGGGCAGGTCGCGGAACGGGCTGCGGAACCGGTACCCGGAGTGCACGTAGCTGACGTTGACCGGCGTGAGGCTGGACGCCGACCAGCCGCGGTTGCCGGTGATCCCCATCGCCGCGTACGACCGGCCGTGGTAGCTGTTGCGCAGCGCCAGGATCTGGTTGCTCCTGCGGTACTGCGTCGCGAGCAGCAACGCCGCCTCGTTCGCCTCGGTGCCCGAGTTGGCGAAGAACACCTTGGCGTCCGGGATGCCGGACAGCTCGGCGATCCGCTCCGCGAGCTCGACCTGCTGCCGGATCAGGTACAGCGTCGACGTGTGGACGACGCCGGTGTCGAGCTGCGCCTCGATCGCCTCGCGCACCTCGGGGACGCCGTAGCCGAGCATGTTGGTGAGGATGCCGGCGAAGAAGTCCAGGTACGTCCGTCCCTCGCCGTCGGTCACCCGGCGGCCCTCGCCGCTCACCAGCTCGATCGGCTGGTCGTAGAGCAGACTGATCCAGTCCGGCATGACCGCCTGGTGCCGCTTCAACAGGTCCGCGTGCTCACCCACCGCTGCTCTCCTCCACTCGTGCCGGACGCCGCGTACCAGTCTCGTACAGCGGTGCCGGGCAAATGACTTGGCCCTCTGTCGGTGTCAGCCGGTAGCGTCCACGGACATGGAGGGGCACCTACCCGACGTCCTCGTCCGGGCCCGTGGGCTGACCAAGCGGTTCGGCTCTTTCGAGGCCGTCCGCGGCATCGACCTGGACGTGCACCGAGCCGAGTTCTTCGGCTTCCTCGGGCCCAACGGCGCGGGGAAGAGCTCGACCATGCGCATGGTCGGGTGCGTGTCGCCCCCGACGGACGGCGAGCTGTCCATCCTCGGCATGGACCCGCGCCGCAACGGACCGGAGATCCGCGCGCGGCTCGGCGTCGTGCCGCAGGACGACACGCTCGACGTCGAGCTCACCTGCCGCGAGAACCTCGTCCTCTACGCCCGCTACTTCGGCATCCCCCGCCGCGTCGCGAGGTCCAGGGCCGACGAGCTGCTGGAGTTCGTGCAGCTCGCCGAGCGCGCCGGCGACAAGGTGGAGCCGCTGTCCGGCGGCATGAAGCGCCGGCTCACCATCGCGCGGTCGCTCGTGAACGAGCCGGAGCTGCTGCTGCTCGACGAGCCGACGACCGGCCTCGACCCGCAGGCCAGGCACCTGGTGTGGGACAAGCTGTTCCGGTTGAAGACGCAGGGCGTCACCCTGGTGCTCACCACGCACTACATGGACGAGGCCGAGCAGCTGTGCGACCGTCTCGTCGTCATGGACAAGGGGCTGATCGCGGCCGAGGGATCGCCGCGTGACCTGATCGGCCGCTACTCCACCCGCGAGGTCGTGGAGCTGCGGTTCGACACCCCCGACCACGGCGACGTCGCGCCGAAGCTCGACGGTGTCGTCGAGCGGATGGAGGTGCTGCCCGACCGCATCCTCCTCTACGCCGACCACGGCGAGGCCGCGCTCGCCCAGGTGCACGAGCGCGGGCTCAACCCGCTCAGCGCACTGGTGCGCCGCAGCACGCTGGAGGACGTGTTCCTCCGGCTCACCGGGCGGACCCTGGTGGACTGATGACGTTGGCACCGGCGGCCCGCGCGTTCGAGGCGTACGTCTACGGCTACCGCCGCACCTGGCGCGGCTCGGTCCTGTCCACGTTCGTGATGCCGCTCGTCTACCTCGGCGCGATGGGCTTCGGCATCGGCGCGCTCGTCCACACCCAGAGTGCCGCACGGTCGCTCGGCGGCATGACGTACCTCGAGTTCCTCGCGCCCGGCATGCTCGCCGCGTCCGCGATGCAGGTGGTGATCGGCGAGGTCACCTGGCCCGTGATCGCCCAGGTGAAATGGGTGAAGACTTACCAGGCGATGGTCGCGACGCCGTTGCGCGGCGACGACGTCGTGCTCGCCAACCTCGCGTGGGTCGGCGTCCGCGCCGGCATGACCGCGCTGGCCACGTACGTCGCGATGGCCGCCTTCGGCGTCGTCCACACGCCGTGGTCGGCGCTGTCGATCCCGGTCGGCATCCTCACCGGGCTCGCCGTCGGCACGCCCGTCTACGCGTTCGCGATCACCCGGCAGAACGAGTCGTCGTTCTCGCTGGTGTTCCGGTTCGGCACGGTGCCGCTGTTCCTGTTCTCCGGCACCTTCTTCCCCGTCTCGCAGCTACCCGGGGTGGTCCGGCCGCTCGCGTACGCCTCGCCGCTCTGGCACGGCGTCGACCTGTGCCGCGCGCTGGTCGCCGGGCACCCGGCGCTGCGGATGTCGCTGCTGCACGTGGCGTACCTCGGCGCCTGGGCGGCGGTCGGGTTCGTGCTGTCCGTGCGCGGTTTCCGGAAACGGATGGTGGTGTGAGCATGGTCGCCACCTCCGTCGCGACGCGGGCGATGACCAGCCGCGGCAAGGCTCGTCGGATGTTCGAACGCAACGTGCTCGCCTACCGGTCCGGCTGGGTGGTGTTCGCGTCCGGCATCGTCGAGCCGGTGTTCTACCTGCTCTCGATCGGCATCGGGCTCGGCGCGCTCGTCGGCACGGTCGAGGTCGGCGGTCGCGCGGTGCCGTATGCCGTGTTCATGGCGCCGGCGATGCTCGCGGTGTCGGCGATGAACGGCGCACTCACCGAGACCACGTTCAACATGTTCGCCCGGCTCAAGTTCGCGAAGCTCTACGACTCGATCCTCGCGACGCCGATGCGCCCGGTCGACATCGCGCTCGGCGAGATCGCGTGGGCGCTCGCGCGCGGAGGCGTCTACTCCGGCGTGTTCCTCGGGCTGATGGCCGTCCTGGGTTACGTCACGTCCTGGTACGCGTTGCTCGCGCTGCCCGCCGCGGTGCTGATCGGCTTCGGCTTCGGCGCGGCCGGCATGGCACTCGCCACGTACATGCGCAGCTGGCAGGACTTCGACTACCTCGGCTTCGTCATGATCGCCCTGTTCCTGGTCTCGGCGACGTTCTACCCGATCGAGGTGTACCCGGGGTGGGCACAGCCGATCGTGGAGTGGACGCCGCTCACCCAGTCCGTCGAGCTGATCCGCGACCTCACGACGGGGACGCCCACGCCGCACACCGGCGTCCACGTCGGCTACCTGACCGCGCTCAGCGTGCTCGGATCGATCGGCGCCGCCTATCGCATCGACCGGCTGCTGTGCCGTTGAGCGGCATCGGTTCGGCTGTCGGCGAACGCCGAGCGAGCAGCCGGGAAATTCCGGCGACGACTGTCGGTGCCGCCGCATACCGTGGCTGTCGTCCCGTCCATCCCGCGACACCGCTAGGGAGCCACGTGTCCGACCAGGCCGAGCTGCGTGAGACCGGACCGGCTCCCCTCCACGCGCAGACCGAGCCGATGAGCGCGCGCGACCGCACCGTCATCGGCGTGCTGCTGGTGTCGACGTTCGTCGTCATCCTCAACGAGACGATCATGAGCGTCGCCCTGCCCGTGCTCATGCGCGAACTCGGGGTCGACGCGAGCACCGGGCAGTGGCTCACCGCCGGCTTCCTGCTGACGATGGCCGTGATCATCCCGATCACCGGCTTCCTCATCAAACGGGTGCCCACCCGGCTGCTGTACGGCGTCGCGATGACGCTGTTCAGCGCGGGCACGCTGCTCGCCGCGCTGACGCCCGGCTTCGGGGTGCTGCTCGCCGCGCGGGTCATCCAGGCCAGCGGCACGGCGATCATGATGCCGCTGCTGATGACCGCGGTGATGGCGCTCGTGCCCGCGCGACGCCGCGGCGCGATCATGGGCAACATCTCGATCGTCATCTCGGTCGCGCCGGCGATCGGCCCGACCATCTCCGGCGTCGTCCTCTCGTTGCTCGGCTGGCGGTGGATGTTCTGGACCGTGCTCCCCATCGCGGTCGTGGCGCTCGCGCTCGGCCTGCCGCGCATGGTAGACGTCGGAGAACGCAGCCGCACCCGGATCGACGCACCGTCCGTCGTGCTCTCGGTCTTCGGGTTCGGCGGCCTGGTGTACGGGCTCAGCAGCATCGGGCAGGCCGCGTCCGCACCGTCGCCGGTGCCGGTCTGGGTGCCGTTCGTCGTGGGTGCCGCGGGCCTGGCGGCTTTCGTGGCGCGGCAGCTGGTGCTGCGGCGCACCGACAACGCGCTGCTCGACCTGCGGACGTTCCGCGCGCGTACGTTCACCACGGCGTCGGTACTGATGGCCGTGATGATGATGGCGATGCTCGGCACGATCGTGCTGCTGCCGAT
>JAFMQP010000160.1 GCA_017354575.1 Acidothermales bacterium
GGTGTCGCTGGCGTTCGTCGCCGGTAACACCAGCAGGATCCGGCTCGGGCTCGCGGTGCTCAACATGCCGTTCTTCTCGCCCGCCGTCCTCGCCAAGCAGCTGACGACGCTCGACGTCCTGTCCGGGGGGCGGGTGGACGCGGGGCTCGGGCTCGGCTGGTCGACGGAGGAGTTCGCGGCGTCCGGTGTGGGCTACGAGCGGCGTGGCCGGCGTGCGGACGAGTACCTCGCGGTGCTGCGCGAGCTGTGGACCGCCGACGTCGCGCAGTACACCGGCGAGTGGTACAAGCTCGACCGCGTGCGGCAGGACCCGAAACCCGTGCAGCCGCCGTACCCACCGATCCTGCTGGGCGGTACGTCCACGCCGGCGCTGCGCCGGGCGGGACGCGAGGCGGACGGCTGGATCAGCAGCAGCCGCAACGATCTCCGCGAACTGGGCGGGTCCGTCTCGATCGTGCGGAAGGCCGCCGACGACGCGGGACGCGACCCCGACGCGCTGCGTTTCGTCTGCCGCGGCCCGTTGCGGGTGCGTCCCGCGGGTGCGTTGGACCGGCAGCCGCTGACCGGTTCCATCGACGAGATCCGCGGCGACTTCGACGACATCGCCGCGCAGGGCATCACCGAGCTGTTCCTTGACCCCAACTACGACCCCGAGATCGGCTCACCCGACGCCGATGCCGCCGCGTCCCTCGACCGCGTCGAGGCCGCCCTGGACGCCTTCGCCCCCCGCCCCTGACCGCGGCCGGGACCGGGTTGATCATGTTCTCATGATCAACCCGGTCTTCCCACGACCTGCAGGGTGTGGGAAGCCCGGGTTCGTCGTGTGAAGCGTGAAGCGCCGGCCGCGCCATGTGAAGTGCCGGCGGCGCCATGTGAAGTGCCGGCGGCGCCATGTGAAGTGCGCGCGGCGCCATGTGAAGTGCGCGTCGCGCGGGTCGGGCGCTGGGTCAGTCAGGCCGGCACCACGGTCACGTCGGACACGCCGGCCTCGGCCAACGGGCCCACGATGCGCTCGGCGTCGCCGACGACGACCAGGCCGAGGTCGTCCCTCGTGACGGCGTCGGCGAACGCCGTCGACGCCGACTCGGCCGTGACCTCGCGCAGCGCGGCGTTGCGGCGGTCGAGGTAGTCGGGCGGCAGCTCGTCGAGGAACTGCTCGGCGGCCTGCCGCGCGACCGCGTCGGCCGTCTGGAACCGCACCGGGCTGACGCCGAGCATGAAGTCGACCGCGTCGTCGCGCTCCTTCGCCGTGATCCCGGACGCGAGCTGCCCGTCGACCACGCGCAGCACGTCGGCGACGGCGGGACCCGTGACGTCGGCGTCGACGGCGCTGCTGACGATGAAAAGCCCGCCCCTGCGCTCCGGGACGAACTGCGCGCGGATGCCGTACGTGTAGCCCTTCTCCTCCCGCAGCAGGGCGGAGAGCCGCGAGTTGATCGAGCCGCCCAATGCGTACGCGCCCACCGACAGCTCGGCCCATCGCGGGTGCCGCCGGTCGACGCCCGCGCAGCCGAAGTCGAGGACGCTCTGCACGGATCCCGGCCGGTCGACGACGGTGACGCCGGGACGGGTGCCGACCGGATCGACCGCCGCCGAACGCTCCGGCTCACCCGCCGGCCACGGGCCGAAGGCGGTGTCGACGGCGGCGTCGGCGTCGACGCCGGTGAAGTCGCCCGCGAGCACCAGCGTCGCGACGCCGGGGCAGACGTGGTCGGCGTAGTGCCGGGCGATCGCCTTCCGGTCCAGCCGCGCCAGTGACTGCTCGGTGCCCGCCACCGGCCGCGACATCCTGCTGGTGGGGTCGAAGCAACGGGCGAGCAGCTCCATCCGGGCACGCGACGTGGGTGTCGCGCGCCGGCTGACCAGGCCGTCGAGCTCCTGCTTCACCAGCCGGTCGAGCTCGTCCTGCGGGAACGTCGGCGTGCGCACCGCCTCGCTCAGCAACGGCAGCGCGGTGGCGAGCCTGGCGACGGCCACGCTCAGCTCCAGCCGGACGCCGGAGTGCGACGTCCAGCAGCCGTACGCGGCCCCACACCGCGCCAACGCGGCGGCGAACGCCGCGCCGTCGTGCGCCGACGTGCCCTCGTCGAGGGTCCGCGCCATGATCGCGGTCGCGCCGTCGAGGCCGTCAGGGTCACCGTTGGACGGCAGGTCGAGGACGAGCTGCACGCTTGTCAGCGGCCGGCCCAGCAGGTCGTACCTGACGACCGTGAGCCCGTTGTCGAGCACCCGCCTGCTCGCCCCGGGGAACCGCCACGCAGCCGGCGGCGCCACGTCCGGCCGCGGCTGGAACGTCACCTCGGTCATGCCACCGCTCCTTCCGCTACGTGGTAGACGACGCGGGCGCAGCGCTCGGCTCGCAGCAGCTCGGCGGCCTGCCGCACCTCGGCGCCGGAGACCGCGTGCAGGCGATCCACGACGCCGGAGGCGAGCGTGGCGTCGCCGAACAGGCAACCGAAGTGCGCGAGCGCGTTCGCCCAGCCGGCGTAGTCGCTGGTCTCGTCCAGCCAGTCGTGCTCGACGAGCGCACGCGCCCGCTCCAGCTCGTCGTCGTCTGGCCCCTCGGACGCCAGCCGCTCCAGCTCCTCGTCGATCACGGCCTCGGTGGTCTCGAGGTCGGCACCGAGCCGGAGCGTGACGGCGAGGACCCCCGTGGACGTCCCGCCGACGAGCCGAGACAGGCCCGCGCCGACCCCGCGGGCGAGCTGCTCGCGGCGTTCCAGCCGTTCGGCCAACCGGCTGCTCGACCCGCCCGCGAGCACCTGCAGCGCGAGCTCGCTCGCGTCGGCGCCGCGCGAGCCGTCGACGGGGAGCCGCCACATCGAGTAGACCGCCTCAGCGGGCACGGGCTCGGTGACGTCCTGCCGCACCTGGTCGGGGAGCGGCCCGACGGTGCCGTCCGGCGGCTCGGGCGCGGCCGGCCCGGCCGGGATGCCGCCGAAGTACCGCTTCGCCGCGGCGGTCGCCTCGTCCGTTGAGACGTCGCCGACGATCGCGACGACCGCGTTCCGCGGCGCGTAGTGCGTCCGGAAGAAGCCGGCGGCGTCGTCGAGGGACGCGGCGTCGAGGTCGGCCATCGAGCCGATCGGCAGGTGGTGGTACTGGTGCGACTCGGGGAACGCGAGCGCGAACAGCCGCTCGTGCACGGTGCCGTACGGCTGGTTCTCGTACCGCTGGCGGCGTTCGTTCTTCACGACGTCGCGCTGGTTGTCCATGTTCTCCTGGGTGAGCGCCTCGAGCAGCCCGCCCATCCGGTCCGCCTCCAGCCACAGTGCCAGCTCGAACGCGCCCCGCGGCACGGTCTCGTAGTAGTTCGTGCGGTCGAAGCTGGTGGTGCCGTTGAGCGTCGCGCCGACGGCCTGCAGCCGGTCGAAGTGCTCGCCCGCCTTGACGTTCGCCGAGCCCTGGAACATCAGGTGCTCGAAGAGGTGCGCGAGACCGGTGCGTTCCGCGCGCTCGTGCCGGGACCCGACGCCGTACCAGACGTTGACGGCGACCGCGGCCGCGGTGTCGTCCTCGCTGACGACCACGCGCAGCCCGTTGTCCAGCCGTACCTGTTCGATGGAGCGCATGCGGAGAGGGAACCCCTTCCGTCGGACGACCTGGCTACGCCACGCTATCCGAACGGGCGAGTGCCTGCGCGATGGTCCGAGCGCAGGTGTCAGGGGCGTCGGCGGCGCTGTCGACGACGACGTCGTACCGCACGCCGTCGTGCACGCCGACCGCCTGCGAGCGGGCCATTCCGGCGGTACGGTCGCCGCGGGACGCCTCCCGCGCGGCCGCGGTGTCGGGGTCACAGCGCACGCCCACCCATAGCACGCCGAGCCCGGCGAGCGCCGTACGCCAGCGTTCCTGCGAGGCCGCACCGCCGAGGAACACGTCGTCGACGATGACGGGCGCGCCGGCCCGCGCGATCTCGGCGATGCCGTGCATCCACGCGCTCTCGGCCGCGCTGAAGCCCGGGCCGACGTCGACCGACCCGTCGGGGTGGACGACGATGTCGCCGCCCGCCGGGGGCAACGCGTCGACGAGGTCGTCGACGCCGAAGGTCAACCAGGTCGTCGGGAGGATGTCCTGCAGCGCGCGGGCGATCGTCGACTTCCCCGAGCTCGAACCGCCGTTGAGCACGACCACCTGGCTCGCCACGGACACGAGACTACGTGAGCGCCTCGCCGGACTCCGCGTCGAAGATGTGCAGGTGGCCGGGATCGAGGGCGAACACGACCTTCTCGCCGATCTCGAAGTGCTCCTCCCGCGGGCCCTTCGCGGTCACGGTCTGCTCACCGACGGCGACGAGAACGTGCTGCTCCGAACCGAGCGGCTCGACCACCTCGACCACGCCCTCGATCGTGCACGACGCGCTCTCGGCGTCGCCCCGGCCCGTCGGCGTCAGCCGTTCCGGCCGGACCCCGACGCTGACCCGTTCGGCCTTCGCGGGCAACGCCGCGACGCGTTCGGCCGGCAGCCGGAGCCGGACCCCCGTCCCGGTCAGCAGGTCCGGCTCGCCCGGCTCGCGGGCGCACTCCACGAAGCCCATCGACGGTGTACCGATGAAGCCGGCGACGAAGCGGTTGACCGGATGGTCGTACAGGTCGTCGGGCGTACCGACCTGCTGGATCACGCCGTCGCTCATCACCGCGATCCGGTCGCCCATCGTCATCGCCTCGACCTGGTCGTGGGTGACGTAGACGGCGGTGGCGGTGACGGCGCGGTGCACCTTCAGGATCTCCGCGCGCATCTGGACGCGCAGGTGCGCGTCGAGGTTCGACAACGGTTCGTCGAGCAGGAACACGGCGGGATCGCGGACGATCGCACGGCCCAGCGCGACGCGCTGCCGCTGCCCGCCGGAGAGCTGGCGCGGCTTGCGTTCCAGCAGGTGCTCGATGCGCAGCAGCCGCGCCGCCTCCTGCACCTTGTCGGTGATGGCGGCACGGTCCATCCTGCGCCGCCGCAGCCCGAACGCCATGTTCCCGAACACGGACATGTGCGGGTAGAGGCCGTAGTTCTGGAACACCATCGCGATGTCCCTGTCGCCCACGTCGACGTCGGTGACCCGTTGGTCGCCGAAGTAGATCTCGCCGCCGGTCAGCGTCTCCAGCCCGGCGATGAGCCGCAGCAACGTCGTCTTGCCCGACCCGGACGGCCCGACCAGCACGAGGAACTCGTGGTCGCGGATCTCCAGGTCGGTGGGGCGGAGCGCGGCGGTCTCGCCGAACCGCTTCTCCACCTCCTGGAGCGTGATGCTGGCCATCAACTCCTCCTCACGTCCCGGCCAACGCGCCGGCGGTCAGGCCCCGCACCATCGACCGCTGCACGAGGAAGAACGCGATCACGAGCGGCAGGCTGGTGACGATGGACGCGGCCATCATGCCGCCCCAGTCCGTCTTGAACGTACCGCTGAAGCTCTGCAGCAGCCCGGGTGGCAGCGTCTGCTTCTGGTCGCTGTTGATCAGCGTCAGCGGGTAGAGCAGGTTGTTCCACGTGTTCATGAACACGAACACGCCCGTCGTGACGAGGCCCGGTACGGACAGCGGGATGACCACACGGAACAGGATGCCGAACCGTGAGTACCCGTCCACGCGCGCGGCCTCCTCGATCTCGCGCGGCACACCGTCGAAGAAGCCCTTCATCATCCAGGCGCCGAACGGGATGCCGAACGACGTGTAGCCGATCACCAGGCCGAGATACGTGTTGAGCAGATGTGCCTTGAGCAGCAACAGGTACAGCGGCGCGATGAGCACGACGAGTGGCAGCATCTGCGTCGCGAGCACGGCAAGGCTCAGCGCGCCGTTCAGCCGGTAACCGCCGCGGGAGAAGCTGTACCCGGCCAGCGTCGAGATCAGCACCGCGACGAGCGCGGACACCAGCGAAGTGAAGATGCTGTTGACGAAGTAGTTGGTGAACGGCAGGGAACCGGTGAACAGCCCCGTGTAGTGGCTGCCGTCGAGGCTGTGCGGCCACACCGTGGGAGTCAGGCTGGTGGCCTCCCGCGACGTCTTGAGCGACGTCGAGAGCATCCAGTACAGCGGCCACAGCGTCCACACCGCGAACAGTGCGACGACCACGATGACCACGGCGCGGGCGATCGGGAGGCGGCGCCGGGTCCGGTACGTGCGCGCGGGCGCGGCGGTGTCCGTGTCGGTCACGGTCGTCACGAGTTCTGCCCCCTCAACACCCGGATGAACCAGCCGGCGATGAACAGCAGGAGTACCAGCCACACCACGCCGATCGCCGAGGAGTAGCCGACGTTGAAGCTGGTGAACGCCAGCCGGTAGACGTAGATGACGAGCGTGCTCGTGCTGTAGCCCGGCCCGCCCTCGGTCATCGCCCAGATCAGCGGGAAGTTGTTGAAGTTCTGGATGATCATCAGCAACGCGCCCACGAGTGCCGCGCTGCGCAGGTACGGCAGCTTGATCCGCGCGACCATCGACCAGCCGCGCGCCCGGTCGATGCGCGCCGCCTCGATCACCTCGTTCGGTACGCCGCCCAGCGCGGCGGTGAAGATCAGCAGGAAGAACGGCGCCTGCTGCCACACGTTCGCGAGGGTGACCGCGACCATCGCCCAGTTCGGCGACGTGAGCCACGGGATCGCATGGTGCACGATGCCGGTCCGCTGCAGCAGGGCGTCGGTGATACCGCCCTGCTCGTCGAACATGAACTGGAACAGGAACGCGACGACGATGACGGGCATCGCCCACGGGGTGAGCAGCACGCCGCGGACGAACCGCCACGGGCCCTGCAGCCGTTCGAGCGCGAGGGCGAGCACCAGGCCGACGAGCAGACCGAGCACGACCGACGCGCCGGTGAAGATGCCGGTGTTCACGAGCGACTGCCAGAACACCGGGTCGTTGGCGAGACGCTGGTAGTTGCCGGCGCCGATGAAGTTGCGGAACGGGCTGAGCAGCGGATAGTGGTAGAACGACAGGATGATGGCCCGGACGATCGGGTAGCCGATCACCAGCGCGAGCACCGCGAGTGCCGGCGCCGTCATCCAGTCGAACCATCGCCGCCCGCGCCTGCGGCGACGAACCGGCGCCGCAGGATCGCGGGTGGCGGTGGTCACGGCAACCTCACCCGTTCAGGTCGGACTTGACCGCCGTCTGCATGCTCGACGCCACCGAGTCGATGGGCGTCGACGTCGTCATCGCCTTCTGGATGCCGGCCATGACGTCCGAGTACGCGCCGTCGTAGTGGGCGCCCCACTCCGGCCTGCCCACCGTCGGGATGACGGCCTTCTGGAACTCCTGCGTGATCGGGTTGTTCAGTTCCTTCGCGATCGTGCCGGTCGGCTTCGCGAGCGGCGGCAGCGAGTTCTCGTACTTCAGCGTGTAGTTCTGCACCGCGTAGTCCGACGTGGAGAGGAACTTCATGAACTCCCACGCGGCCTTCTTGTTCTTGCTGTTCTTGAACATCGCGAGCTGGTGGTCGGTCGGCACGCTGAAGTGTTGCATACCCGCCGGACCGGAAGGCAGCGGCACGATGCCCCACTTCGCGAAGAAGTCGGCGTCGCTGATCTTGACCGTCGACTGCACGACGCCCTTGACGTACGGACCGTCGACGGTGAACGCCACCTGGTCGGACGCCGCGGGCTGACGGTAGTAGCCGCCCTTCTTGTTGGCCGGCGTGTAGCCCTTCTGGCCGATGGTGCGGATGAAGTTCAGGTACGCCTTCATCTGCGGGGTGTCGCACATGGCGTTGGAACCCTTGAACGGCACCGCGCCGAAACTCTGCATGATCGGCCAGTTCTGGTCCAGGCCGTAGGTGCGGTTCGTCGTGTCGGTACCGAAGGCGATGACCTTCGGCTCCTTCTGGTGGATCGCCTTGACGTCGGCGAGCAGCTCGTCCCAGGTCGCCGGAGGCTTGCCGGACAGGCCCGCCTTCTTCATGACCTTCTTGTTGTACCAGAGCGCGAACGGCGCGACCGTCCACGGAACGGCCACGGTCTGGCCCCCGATGTTGCCGAGCTGCAGCTCCTGGGGGATCAGCGACTGCCCGTACGACCCCTTGACGTAGTCGCCGAGCGGCTCGAGCGCGCCGGTCGCCTGCAGGCTGAACGTGTAGTTGCCCTGCAGCTCCGCGACGTCGGGCGGGTTGCCCGACTGCGTCTGCAGGATGAGCTGGTGCTCGATGTCCGTATAGGAGATCGGCTTGCTCTGTACCGTGATGTTCGGGTGCAGCGCCTCGAACTTCTTGATCAGGGCCTCGATCCCCGGCTTGGTGTTCGGCTCGGCGTCCGCCCAGTTCGCGAACGTGATCGTCGCCTTGCCGTTGCCGCCGCCCCCGCCGCCGTTATCGCCGCCG
>JAFMQP010000161.1 GCA_017354575.1 Acidothermales bacterium
CTCGTCCGGCACGTCGGACAGCGCCGGCAGCTGGTACTGGAGCAGGTTCGCGTTGGCGAGCCGGCCCTCGTCGAGCACCAGCTCGTCGAACAACGCCTGCCCGAGTCCCATGAGCGCCGCGCCGGTGAGCTGCTGCTCGACCAGCGTCGGGTTGATCGCCCTGCCCACGTCACCGGCTACGGCGAGCCGCTCGACGTGCACGCGTCCCGTGCGGGTGTCGACGGTCAGCTGTGCCGCGGCCGCGCCCGCGAACCAGTGCTCGGTCACCTGCGTCGACCGCCCCGTCGCCTTGTCGTACGGCGTCCACTCGGTGACGAAGGACGCCTCCGTGGTCAGCGTCGTGCCGCGCGCGCCGAAGTGTCCCTCGACGAGTTCCGCGACGCCGACCGTCTCGCCGGTCTGCGTGCTGGTGAGGCCCGCGTCGGTCAGCTTGACGTCGGCGGCGTCGACGCCGAACCGGTCCGCGGCGAGTCGCAGCAGTCGGTCGCGCATCCCTTCCGCGACACGGCGTACGGCGTTGCCGGTGTGGTACGTCGACCGGCTGCCGGCGGTGATGGTGTCGTACGGCGTGATGTCGGTGTCGGTCCGCATCACCCGCACCCGGCCCTCGCCCAGACACAGTACGTCGGCGGCGATCTGCGCCATGATCGTGTCGCTGCCCTGGCCCATGTCGACGGTACTGATGGCGAGCGTCGCCGAACCGTCCTGGTTCAGCTGCAGCACGGCGTTCGAGATCGTGGGCGTCAGCACGGCCTTCACGCCGACGGCGACACCGCGGCCGCGCAGCAGCGTCCGGCCCGAGGGCGGCAGCGGCGCGTCCCAGCCGACGGCGTCGGTCACGGCGTCGAGGCAGCCCACGAAGTCGGCGCTGTGCATGACGGTGCCGACCGCCGCCTCGTCACCCTCACGCAGCAGGTTGCGGCGCCGGAACGCGGCGGGGTCCTCGCCGTACGCCCGCGCGAGGTCGTCGACAAGCGACTCGTGCGCCCACGTGACCTGCGGTACGCCGAACCCGCGGTACGGGCCGGCGGACGGCTTGTTCGTGTACACGCAGCGGGACCGGATCGCGGCGTCGTTCATCCGGTACGGGCCGGTCGCGACCATCCCGGACTTCGCGGTGATGCGCGGCCCGATGTCGGCGTACGCGCCGGTGTCGTAACGGACGTCGGCGGAAGCGGCGGTGATGGCGCCGTCCTCGTCCGCCGACATGCTTCCGGTCACCGCGACGCCGTGCCGGGTGGTGAGCGCGAACGCCTCCTCGCGTGTCACCTCACTGCGTACGGGCCGGCGCAGTCGCCAGGCGAGCGCCGCGGTGAGCGGCTCGAGGCGGTCGTACATCTTCGCGCCGAAGCCGCCGCCCAGCGGGCCGACGGTCACCTGCACCCGGTTCAGCGGCAGGTCGAGCAGGTCGGCGACGGCCTGCCGCACGTACGACGGCGTCTGCGTCGCGGTCTGCACGCACAGCCGGTCGCCGTCCGGCCAGGCCGCGGTGAACGGCAGCTCGATCGGCACGTGGTGCGTGGGCGGGCACCAGAACTCGCCGGACACCGTGGTCGGGCTCGTCGTATGCGCCTGCTCGGCGTCGCCGTGCACCAGCCGGAACTCGTAGTTGACGTTGGTGTCGCGGCGTCCGCTCAGGTGCCGCAGGTCGCCGAACACCGCCGACGGGCGCAGCTCGTCGTGCACGTACGGCCCGCCGGCGACCGCGGCGTCCACGTCGAGCACCGGCTCCAGGTCGGCGTACTCCACCACGACGCGCGACGCCGCCGCGCGTGCGGCGGCACGTCCGTGGGCGACGACGGCGACGACCGGTTCGCCCGCGTACCGCACCTTGTCGACGGCAAGGGGTGGCTGGTCGGCGAACGCGGGGCCGGTGAACAACCGGTCGCCGAGCGCGGCGTGCAGGTCCGCGCCGGTGACGACGGCGACCACACCGTCCGAACGGAGCGCGGCGTCGACGTCGATGCCGACGATGCGCGCGTGCGGCCGGTCGCTGCGGTGCACGGCGACGTCGAGGCACTGCGGCGCCGGCAGCTCGGCGGTGTAACGGAGCTCGCCACGTACCTTGGCGTGCCCGTCGACGCGCGACCACCGGGCGCCGACAGGGCGGTCCGCCGCGTCGTCGTGCTTGCGGGAGCGCGCGGTCACGGGCACCGCGTGCGACGGCGGCGGACCGTCGAGACCGCGCACCGCCTCCTCCAGCGCGACGAGCGCCAGCTCGGTCTTGTACGCGACGCCGCCGCGCACGTCCGCGATCGGGTGGATGCGGTCCCCGGCGACGTCGCGGGCGATCTCGACGAGCTCGTCGGTGCTTGCGCCGTCGGGCACCGGCAGCTCGAGCAGGACGGGGGTCGGCGCCACCGCACCCAGACCGACGCGGAGCACGGAGTCGGCGTCGGTGAGCAGTACCGCCGCGGACGCACACGGCCAGTCGCTGGTGGAAAGGCTGGTGTGCTTGACGAACCGGAACCTGCCTGTGGGCTGGCGCGGGATCTCGACGGCCACGATCAGCTCGCCGCCCGCGAGTACCGTGCGCCGGTCGCCGGCGAACAGGTCGCGGACCGCGATCCGCCTGCTGCCGTCCGGCGACGCCACCTCGGCGAAGGCGTCGAGCACCTGCAGCGGCGCGAGCGGGTCGAGCCGGTGGTCGGCGAACGCCAGGTTCCCCCCGACGGTCGCGGCGTTCCTGATCCGCGGGTGCGCGACCTCCGCGTACGCGTCCGCGGCGAGCGGAGCGGCGGCGCGGACGAGCGGGTCGCGTTCCATCCGGCGGACGGTCACCATCGCGCCCGCCCGGATGCCGGTGCCCGTCTCGGCCAGTTCGGTGAGCTCGTCCAGTGCGGAGAGGTCGACCAGGTTCACCGGCCGCATCCCACCGGTGGCGGTGAGCATCTGGATCGCGGTACCGCCGGCGTACGGCCTTGCGTCGTCGAGGTCGACGAGCATGGCGCAGGCCTCAGGCACGGTTCTGGGTAGGTGCACCGCGGACATGGCGACGTCCTCGCATCCGGGGGCTTCTCTGAACGGACAGTAGAACCTATTGTTTACTCAAGTCAACAGTACCTGGGGGGCTTGCCCTCAGGGCCGTCAGAAACTTACTATCCAGTCAGTATGCGAACGATCGACGGGCAGGGCGTGCGGCTCAGCCGCAAGGCCGAACAGCGCAAGGCGAGCACCGAGCGCCTGATGGTCCTCGCGCGCCAGCAGTTCATCGCCAAGGGCTACGAGGCGACGACCGTCGACGAGATCGCCGCGGGCGCCGGTCTCAGCAAAGGGTCGGTCTACTTCTACTTCAAGAGCAAGGCAAACCTGCTGCTGGCGCTGCTCGACGAGGCGGAGCGGTTGACGGTCGAGCCCGCGGTGGCTGCCGTCCGTGACGCGAAGGGCTCGCCGCGTGACCAGCTGGTCGCGTTCCTGCACTCACAGTCGGTCGCCGGCCGGGAACACGCCGACCGGATGATGCTGATCATCCTGATGTCGATCGAGCTGCACGGGCGCGGGGGAGTCGTCGAGGACCGACTGGTCTCGATCAGCGAGCGGATGACGGCGCTGCTGTCCCGCGTGGTCACGGCCGGCAAGCGGCAGGGTGTGTTCACCAAGGTCGTGGCCACCCGTGAGCTGGTCACGGTGATCCTCGCGGTCAACCAGGGGTGCTTCCTGGAGTGGTACAGGCGGCGCGGCGAGCTGAACGGACGCGACCTCGTGCGCGCACTTCGCACCACGGTGTTGCAGGGCGTCCTGGTATCGAGCTGAACGGCGGAGGGACGACGATGACGAGCCAGACTGTCGAACGGGACGACCCGCGCGAGGCGGCGTTGCGCGAGCGGGTCCGGGCCGGCTACCAGCTGGAGGACCCGACGCAGATGACCCCGCGGTACCGGGACGTGCTCGTCAACACGATGCACATCGCGGCCGACCTCGAGGTCGTGACACTGCCCACGTACTCGCCCGCGATCCGTACCGCACCCACGCTGGACGACAAGATCGCGATCGCGTCGGCGTGCCAGGACGAGCTCGGCCACGCGCAGGTGATGTACCGGCTGCTGGAGGAGTTCGGCTACGACACGCACCACTTCCTCTTCGAACGCGACCCGCACGAGTGGCGCACGTTCCAGATGCTGGAGTTCCCGCACGAGGACTACATCGAGTCGGTCGTATCGATGTGCTACGGCGACCGCGCCGGCTACATCACGACCGTCGACCTGGAGGAGAACTGCTCGTTCGCGCCGTTCGCGCGTTCACTGCGCAAGGTGAACTTCGAGGAGACCTTCCACGTCGGGCACGGCGAACGCTGGGTGCGGTTCTTCTGGAACCTGAACGAACGGTCGCGGCAGCGCGTGCAGGAGGCGGTGTCGTTCTACTTCCCGCTGTGCGCCGCGTGGTTCGGCGTGCCGGACGAGATGAAGAAGCGCACCGACCAGCTGGCGTACAAGATCCGCGGCGCGACGAACGACCAGATGCGGCAGAAGTGGCTCTCCCAGGTGGTGCCGTTCAGCGAGTCCATCGGCATCCAGGTGCCGGCGCACTTCGACGAGGAGAGCGGCAGGTACGTCCTCGACTACGAGCCGCCCATCCACCTCGACGAAAAGACGCGTACCTGGGACTACGACCGGCGGATCACATGGGAGGAGCAGTTCCGCATCTGGAAGAAGGGCAGCCGGCACAAGGTGCCGTCGATCAGCCGGCTGCACCACGAGGTGTGGGGCGACGACCTGTGGTGACCGAGGCCGATGTCGTCACCGCGCTCGAGGACGTGCACGACGCGCACGTCCCGGTGAGCCTGCGCGCTATGGGGATGCTCTCGGACGTGAGCGTCGACGGCGGCGGCGTCCGCGTCGAGGTGTGCATGCCGTGCATGGCGTGCCCGGCGGCGTCGTACCTGTCCGACCGCATCCGCGAGCGGGTGTCGGCGGTCGACGGCGTGACGTCCGTCGAC
This sequence comes from Acidothermales bacterium, assembly GCA_017354575.1. Lineage (GTDB taxonomy): Bacteria > Actinomycetota > Actinomycetes > Streptosporangiales > WHST01 > WHST01. The sequence goes on from JAFMQP010000161.1 coordinate 4,937, forward strand.
GTCGAGCTGGGGTGGCACCTCTCGTGGGAGCGTGACTCGGTCGACGCCGAGGCGCGGGAACTGATGCGTACACACGGGATCCAGCTATGAGCGAGACGTTACGCAGGAAGACGTTCGACCCGGGACGTGAGCGCGGCGGCGCCGTCCCGAAGTACTACGAGGTGTTCGCACGCAAGAACTCCGACGACTCGCTCTCGCACGTCGGCTCGGTGGAGGCACCCAACGACGACCTCGCACAGGTGCGTGCCTGGTACATCTACGACCAGCACCACTGGACCGAGATGTGCGTCGTCCCGACCGAGGCGATCATCCCCGTGCGGCTCGGCAAGCACTCGACCCGGATCAAGATGGCCTGACATGAGCACACCAGTCGCCACGGCAGAACCCGCCGCCCGCACCGCGTTGCAGAACGACCTGCTCTGCGTCGCCGACACGAAGCTGGTACTCGGCAACTGGTTCGCCGAGTGCGTGATGAACGGCAAGTCGCTGCCCGACTTCGCGGCGATGCTCGGCATGTGCACGGCGTCGTACGGCCAAACGCGCGCGATCTACCACTGGCTCGACACGCTCGACCACTCGTACGGGCATCTCGAACACGGGCGCGGGCGTGCGGAGATCAGGTCGATGGACCTGCTCGACCCCGCGCCGGAGAACTGGCAGGACTTCATCGTCTCGACATGGCTCGCGGAGCAGGCGACATGGTCGATGGCGTCCGGTTTCCTGCGCAACCCGGACCGCACCGTCGCGGGCATCGCGCGGAAGATCGGCGAGGAGGCGTACTTCCACCTGAAGTACGCGGCCGGCTGGTTCCGCATCATCGAGGCGTCGGACGAGGAAGGCGAGCTGCTGCGCGCGTCGGTCACCCGACGGTTCCCGTTGGCACTGCGCTGGTTCGGGCCGCTCGACGCGGCCGACGACCTCCATGCCGCCGGTCTCAGGGACGACCCGCTGCCGGACATCAGGGCGGGCTTCGTCGGCGAGGTGCGGAGCGCACTGAAGCCGTTCGGCGTCGACGCGACCGGTGTCGAGGCGACGTTCGAGGCGGACTGGCGTCCGGACGCCAGGCGCACCGGACCGTTGCCCGAGCGGCTGTTCGAGGTGATCCGCTTCAAGGACCAGGAGATCGCCCGATGAACGACGGCGACCTGTACCGCGACGACCCGGACTTCGCGGACGTCGAGTGTCCCGACTGCGGCACCACCGACGTGACCGTCGCCTCACTGTTCGGCAGCACCACGTCCGAGGTGCTGTTCCAGTGCGACCGCTGCCGGTCCTGTTTCAACTGGGTGAAGTGGCGCCACCGGCTCCCGCCCGTGCCGGCAGAGAACCGATAAGGAGAACGCGTGCCGTACGACTACAAGTGCCTCGACGTCGGTCGCCGAGACCGCGTGCTGACGATCACGCTGAACCGGCCGGAGAAGTTGAACGCGATCGACGGCGTGCTGCACGAGGAGCTGTCCCGGGTCTTCGACGAGGTCAACCGCGACCGGGACGTCGACGTCGTGATCCTCACCGGTGCGGGACGGGCGTTCTGTGCGGGCGGTGACGCGGACTGGCTCGGCACGCTGATCGAAGACCCGCTCGGGTGGGAGACGTTGAGCGAGGAGAACCGCAGGACCATCAACGGAATCCTCGAATGCCGGCAACCGGTCATCGCGAAGCTGAACGGCGTCGCGGCCGGACTCGGCGCGACGCTCGCGCTGTTCTGCGACGTCGTCTTCGCCTCCGACAAGGCGCGCATCGGCGACCCGCACGTCAAGGTCGGTCTCGTCGCCGGCGACGGCGGCAGCGCGATCTGGCCGTACCTCATCGGGTTCGCGCGTGCCCGCGAATACCTGTACACCGGCGAGCTGATCCCCGCACCGCGCGCCGCGGAAATGGGTCTGATCAACCGCACCGTGCCGGCCGAGGAACTGGACGCGGCCGTCGACGCGTTCGCCGACCAGCTCGCGGCCGGTGCCATCCGCGCGATCCAGTGGACCAAGCAGGCCGTCAACGCGCCGCTGCGCGAGCTCGTCGCGTCGAACCTGGAACTCTCCCTGTCGCTCGAGGCGAAGTCGAACCTCACGCACGACCATCGGGAAGGCATCGACGCGCTTCGCGAGAAGCGCGCGCCGAAGTTCACCGGTCGCTGAGGAGGCCGCCATGTCGAACTGGATCTACGAGTTCGAGAGCCAGGTGCACCACCGCGGGCGCGAGATCGCGGTGATCCACGACGGCCGCGCGAGGACGTACGACGAGCTCAACCGCGAGGCGTGCGGCTTCGCCCACTGGCTGCGGGCGGTCTCCGCCGAGCGCGTCGCGACCTACGTGACCAACTGCTACGAGTTCTACGTCGTCCAGTTCGGCACGATCAAGGCCGGCGCGGTGAGTGTGGCCACCAACTACATGTTCGGCGAGGAGACGCTGCGGTACGTACTGAGCGACTCCGGTGCCGACGTGCTTGTGGTCGCCGAGAAGGACCTCGAGCTGGCACGCGCGGCCGCGAAGGGGACGAACGTCAAGCACCTGGTGACCCTCGACGGCTCGGCATCGGACGACCTCACCGCGCTCGCGGACGTGCTCGCCGGGCACGACGACTACATCGAGTCCGCACCGAAGGACGACGGCGACCTGTTCAACGTGACGTACACGAGCGGGACGACCGGCACGCCGAAAGGCGTGATGAAGACCCACCGCAACATCGGCGCGCACGTCTCGAACCTGGTGCACGCGTGGAAGCTCGGCCCGAGCAGCCGGTGGATCTGCGCCGGTCCCGTCTACCACACGTCCGGCCTCGAGTCGTCGTCGCTACCCGTACTCGCGGCCGGCGGAACGGTGATCTCGTTGCGGTGGAAGCCGGACGCGTTCTTCGAACACGTCGACAGATACCGTCCCGACGCGGCGTACATCGCGGGCTCGATGATCGTCGACATCGCCGACTACCCGCATCCCGAACGGTACGACGTCACCAGCCTGCGCAACGTCGTCGCCGGCGGCGCGCCGATGCCCCCGCGCGCGTACCGGAAGGTGCTCGACCGCTACTCGTTCGTCGTGTCCGAGCGGCTTGGCATGACCGAGGCGGGGATCATCTTCATCGACAAGGTCGGCCGTCCCGGCGCGTACGAACCACGCGAGGAACTGCCGTCGCACGTCGAGGGGTCGTGCGGCAGCCCGCTGTACAACCAGACGCAGTTCCGGCTCGTCGACCCGGTGACCGGCGAGATCCGCGCCGAGGGCGAGGGCGAGCTGCAGGTGCGCGGCGACTCCGTGTTCGCCGGGTACCTCAACATGCCGGAACGCACCGCGCAGTCGTTCACCGACGACGGCTGGTTCAAGAGCGGCGACATCGTGCGGATCGAGGACGGT
>JAFMQP010000162.1 GCA_017354575.1 Acidothermales bacterium
TCCATCGGCGCCGACTCGCTCGGCTACATCTCCCTGGCCGGCCTGACCGAGGCGACGACGGTGCCGGCCGACCGGCTCTGCCGGGCCTGCTTCGACGGCCAGTACCCGATCCCGCTGCCCGACGAGAACCGTCGCGGCAAGCACCTGCTGGAGACCGAGCCGGCGGGAGCGACGCGATGAGGAAGGAGCAGGGCAAGGTCACGTACGCCGCCGCCGGGGTCGACATCGAGGCCGGCGAGAAGGCCGTCGCGATGATGTCGGAGAAGGTGCGGACGGCGACCCGCCCGGAGGTGCTCGGCGACCTCGGCGGCTTCGCCGGGCTGTTCCGGATCGACGTGGGGAAGTTCCGGTCGCCGGTGCTCGCCACGTCCACCGACGGCGTCGGCACCAAGGTCGCCGTCGCGCAGGCGCTGGACCGGCACGACACGATCGGCCACGACCTCGTCGGCATGGTCGTCGACGACCTCGTCGTGTGCGGCGCCGAGCCGTTGTACCTCACCGACTACATCGCCTGCGGCCAGGTCGTCCCCGAACGCATCTCCGCGATCGTGGGTGGCATCGCCGAGGGCTGTCGGCTCGCCGGCTGCGCGCTCATCGGCGGTGAGACCGCCGAGCACCCAGGGATCATGGACCCGCGCGAGTACGACCTCGCCGGGGCCGGCACCGGGGTCGTCGAGGAGGACGCCCTGCTCGGCCCGGACCGCGTCAGGGAGGGCGACGTCGTCGTCGCGATGGGCTCGTCCGGCCTGCACTCCAACGGGTACGCGCTCGCGCGGCACGCACTGCTGCGGATGGGCCGGCTCACCCTCGACGCCGAGCCGGACGAGCTGGAGCGGCCGCTCGGCGACGAGCTGCTCATGCCGACGCGCATCTACGCGCGGGACTGCCTCACCTTGGCGGCGGAGTCGGACGTGCACGCGTTCGCGCACGTCACGGGAGGCGGGCTCGCGGCGAACCTCGCGCGAGTGCTCCCGGCGGAGTCGGACGCCGTCGTCGACCGCGGCAGCTGGACGCCGCAGCCGATCTTCTCGCTGATCCGCGCAAAGGGCCGGATCGAGTGGGACGAGATGGAGCGGACGTTCAACCTCGGCGTGGGGATGCTGGCGGTCGTCGGCGCGGACGACGTCGACCGCGCGCTCGCCGTGCTGGTGGGCCGGAAGGTGCCCGCGTGGGTCGCCGGCGAGATCGTCGCGGGCAGCGGTGAGGCGCGGCTCACCGGCACGCACCCGGGCGTCAGCTGACGACGGCCTCCCGGCCGTGTGGATCAGCGGGTGTGCGTCGACGAGCGACCACGGTGAGGCCGTGGCCGGTGCACCGGTGGACGCTCAACGACGCGGCTGGCTCTGCCGGTTCGCGTAGTCGGCGTACCTCTCGACGAGGTCGTCGTCCGCCTCGTCGTGGTGGTCAGTCGAGTCGTCCGTGGTTGGCCCGCTCGACGCCCCAAGCTCTTCGGCAAGCCGTGACAAGTCGGTGTTGCTGCCGCCACCGTACTTGAGCTTGCGGGCGACCTTCGTCTGCTTGGCCTTGGCCCGGCCGCGCCCCATTGGCTCGACCCCCTCAACACGGGGCTTGGCCCCGGATTGCCTGTCCTGTCTCCGTGTCCGGCCAGCCGACGTGGCCGGTGTATTCGGGTACCACCGTATCGTGTCCGCGGCCGACTCGGCGACGCAGCTAGCCGAGGAGGATGCCGCGTAGCCGTCCGATCGCGCTCATCCGCCGCTCGGCCATCCGGTCCGCCGCGACGGCCGGCGGGACGCATTCCTCGGCCGCGACCTGGAAGATCCGCGACACCGTGTCGTAGATGCCGGTGACCCGCTTCTTCGCCCGGCCGAAGTCGAAGCCCTCGATCTCGTCCGCCACCTGGACCAACCCGCCGGCGTTCACCACGTAGTCCGGCGCGTACAGGATGTTGCGCTCGTCCAGCAGCTTCTCCAGGCCTGGATGGGCGAGCTGGTTGTTCGCCGCGCCGCAGACGACGGCCGCCTGCAGCACCTCCACCGTGGCGTCGTCGAGCGCGCCACCGAGCGCGCACGGCGCGTACACGTCGAGCGGCAGCCGTACCAGCGCATCGGTGTCCGGGACGGACTCCACCTGCGGGTACGCGGCGGTCAGCAGCGCGACGCGTTCCCGCGCCACGTCCGTGACCACCACCCGCGCGCCCGACTCGACCAGGTGCCGCACCAGGTGCCGACCGACCTTGCCGACGCCCACGACGCCCACCAGCCGGCCGCGCAGGCCGTCGGCGCCCCACACCCGGTCGGCGGCGGCCCGCATGCCCTGCAGTACGCCGTACGCCGTCAGCACGCTGGAGTCGCCCGCGCCGCCGTGCTCGACGGACCGCCCGGTGACGTACCGGCACTCGCGGGCGACGACGTCCATGTCCTCGACGTACGTGCCGACGTCGCAGGCCGTGAGGTAGCGCCCACCCAGCGACTGGACGAACCGGCCGTAGGCGCGGAGCAGCGCCTCGGTCTTGTCGTGCTCCGGGTCGCCGATGATCACGGCCTTGCCGCCGCCGAGGTCCAGCCCGGTGATCGCGGCCTTGTACGCCATCGCGCGGGACAGGTTGAGCGCGTCGTCCAGTGCGTCCCGCTCGCTGCGGTAGGGATGGAAGCGGGTCCCGCCGAGTGCGGGGCCGAGCGCGGTGCTGTAGATCGCGATGATCGCCTTGAGGCCGCTGCCCTCGTCCTGGCAGAACACGACCTGTTCGTGCCCGGTGTGCCGGTCGAAGACGGCCGGATGGGCCACGGTGTCGGACTCGGACATCGGTGGTGTCTCCTGTCCCGGGATCCGCGCATGGTGGCGCGGGTACTGGGATCCAGCGTACTTCCATGATCACCGCACCAGCCTGGGGACGAGCGGCGTCGCGGGCACGCCGCGATCGGTACGTTGCCGCCATGACGTGGTCGTCGGCCGTGCTGGCCGGGCTGCTCGGTCTGGTCGCCGGCCTGCTCGTGGTCGCGCGGCTGGACGGGCGGACGCTGCGCTCGGCGTGGCGTGTGCGGGTGCGGCGTCCGCGCGACGTCGTCGTCCCGCTGGCCGGCGTGGTGGCGTGCGCGGCGCTCGCGCTGCGGTTCGGCACGTCGCCGGCGCTGCCCGCGTACCTCTACCTGGCGCTCGTGTCGCTGCCGCTCGCGGCGGTCGACGTGGAACAGCACCGGCTGCCGGACGTCCTGACGCTGCCGTCGTACCCGATCGCGCTCGTGCTGCTCGGTGCGGCAGCACTCGCCGCCGGGCAGGGCGTGCGGATGCTGCACGCGGCTGTCGGCATGGCGGCGCTGGTCGCCCTGTACGCGCTGCTGCACCTGGTCAACCCGCGCGGGATGGGGCTCGGTGACGTGAAGCTCGCCGGCGTGTTGGGCGCGTACCTCGGTTGGCTCGGTGCGGACGCCTGGCTCGTCGGCGCGGTCCTCGGCGTGCTGCTCGGCGGCGCGACGGCGGTCGTCCTGCTGGCGCTGCGGAAGGTCACCGCCAAGTCGCACCTCCCGTTCGGCCCGTTCATGCTCGCCGGCGCGATCGTCGCCGTACTCGTGAGCGCGCACCGCGTCCTGCTGTGAGCGGTATCGCGGGCGAACGTGCGACGATGCAGGGTATGCGGCCCTACTCGGCGTACCTTCGTGTCTACGAGCCGCTCGTGGCGTTCCAGGAACCGGCCAGAGCGGCCTGGGCGCTGTACTCCGATCCCGAGGCCGACCTGCCCGACCCGCGTGCCGTGCTCGAGCGCGAGCTCGGCGGCATCCGCCGCCGGCTCGCCGCGACGCCGCCGAAGCCGATCCCGGACCGCGAGAGCGACGAGGCGCTCGTGGTCCGCATCGACGGCACGACGTACATCTGCCCGCTCGAGACGCGGATCAGGTCGATCCTGGCGTACGCGTCGCTCGACAGCACGCTCCCCGCCGAGGTTGTCGCCGCCGCGCTGCCGCCCGAGTCGCGTGCCGCGGCGGACGCCGTCGCGCACGGTGTCCGCGGCTCCGGCCTCGGCGAGCAGGTGCACGTACGACAGGCGCGCTGGCACGTCCCGATGCCGTGGTTCATCCTGTTCCGTCCCACCGAGCGCCGGCTCGTCCTGGTGCCCGGAGAGGAGGAGGAAGAGGCCGTCTACGAGGAGGGCGACGACCGCAGCCGGCTGGAGGAGGTCAGGTTCGACGACGCCGGCAGGACGCTCAGCTACCTCACCCGGATGAGCGAGGCCAGGCGGCGGCTCGCCTGGGCGCTCGCCGTGTTGCGCAAGACCGTCGAGGGCACGATCATCGAGGAGGTCGAGACCCTCGGCCGCTGGCTCGAGGAGTTCCACCCGCACGCCATGGTCGAGCTCGACTACGGTGGTCTCGTCCACCTTGTGGATGACGCTTTCCTGGTCACCGACCGCTCGGTCGCGGACGTGGCCGAGGGCGTCGCGGCGCTGTCCGACGGCGACGGCGAGAAGGCCGCCCGCCACTACCAGGCCATCGCGACCCGATGGCTGGTCGTAGAGCGGTACGAGTCCGCCAACTGACCGGGACCGACGCCCCGCCCCGCATACCTATCGCAGTCCTGTCACGACCAACTGTCATCAGCGACGAAACCGTGAGACACTGCGCTTCGGAACTTTCCGGGGATCAAGCTCATCATTCCATCTGAAACCGGAAGGTTCCGCTGGGTGCGACGGGGGGTCGTAGACCGGTACAGGAGAAGGTCCATATGGGCACTCGCAAGGCCGACGCTGAACCGCTGCTGACGCCGGCCGAGGTGGCAGCGATGTTCCGCGTCGATCCGAAGACCGTCACGCGATGGGCTAAGGCGGGAAAGCTCTCGTCCATTCGCACTCTGGGCGGTCATCGGCGGTATCTGGAGTCCGAGGTGAGGGCGCTGCTGGACGGCGCACCCGATGCCCCGGGTGACGAGGATCTGCCGAGCTGAACGATCGTGACCCGGCGCCTCTCCGCTGCGTGTCTCGTCGTTGAGCGCGAAGCGGGGGGCACCGGGTCCGCGTTCTCCGGGCAGAACCCATGACGCGTCTGGTGGAGGTCCCGCGACGACGGCTGCCCAGGTGGCTGTCCGGGTTCGCGGAACGGCACGGCGAACCGGCCGTCGACGCCACGCCTGACGCCGTCGTGCTGACCGGTGCCGACGGTGCCGTCGCGACCGTCACCGTGCCGTTCCCGCCGCTCGCCGTGCGCGCCGACCGTCCGTACGCGGGACTGCTCGACCACGTCGCCGTCGACCGGCGCGTAGGCGCGTTGCTCGTCCGCCGCGGCGGGTATGCCGCGGGTGTGTTCGTCGGCGAACGGCTGGTCGACAGCAAGGTGGGCAGCCGGCACGTCCAGGGCAGGACGAAGGCCGGCGGCTGGTCGCAGCACCGGTTCGCGCGACGCCGCGACAAGCAGGCGCGCGAGGCGTTCGACGCCGCCGCGGACGTGGCGGTACGGGTGCTCGTCCCGGCCGTCGCCGACCTCGCGACGGTCGTGTGCGGCGGTGACCGGCGTGCCGTCGACACGGTGCTCGCGGACCCGAGGATGGCGCCGGTCGTCCCGCTCGCGGAACGCCGCCTGCTGTCGGTGCCGGACCCAAGGCGGCGCGTGCTCGAACAGCTTCCCGAGGCCTTCCTCGCCGTCCGCATCGAGCTCGCCGACGACGCCTGACCCGAGACGCGGAACGGGGCCGCACACCTCGATGGTGTACGGCCCCGTGCGGTGCGGCGTCAGTCGGCGACCGCCGCCAGCTCCTTCGGCTCGTCCTGCTCGACGGTGGCCGGCTGGCTGCCGCGCAGCGGGACGTGCTTGACGCCCCAGGCGAGCAGGAACGCGAGCGCTCCCACCGCTGCGGCCCAGAGGAACACGCCGTGCGTGGCGTACGTGACCCCGTGCGTGATGGCGGCGCGTACGGCCTCCGGCAGGCCCGCGATCTTCGCGGGGTCGAGGCCGCTGCCCGAGCCGGCCGCCGAGCCGAGCGAGTCCTGCAGCCGGCTGCTGAAGATCGCGCCGAACAGCGAGACGCCGATCGATCCGCCGATCGTCTGGAAGAACTGCGGCGTGCTGCTCGCCACGCCCATGTCCGCCGGCTCCACGCTGTTCTGCGGCAGCAGCCGGGTGATCTGCATGAGCAGACCCATGCCGAGGCCCAGCACCACCATGTACAGCGTGGTGGTCAGGTGCGCCGAGTTCTCGTTCAGCGTCGACAGCAGGTACATGCCGGCGGCCATCGCGGCCGAGCCGACGATCGGCAGGGCACGGTAGCGCCCCGTGCGGCTGATGATCTGCCCGGAGACCAGCGACATGACCATCGCGCCCAGCATCATCGGCATCAGCAGCGTGCCGCTGTTCGTGGCGGACGCCCCCTGCGCGAGCTGCATGAACAGCGGGAGGAACGTGATCGCACCGAACATCGAGAAGCCCACCAGGAAGGCGATCCCGGACGACACCGAGAAGTTGCGGTGCCGGAACAGGCGCAGCGGCACGATCGGCTCGGCGGCGCGACGCTCGACGAGCAGGAAGCCGACGAGTGCAGCGAGACCCAGCGCGCCGAGGCCGAGGATGGTCGGTGACGTCCAGTCGTACCGGCTGCCGCCCCACGTCGTGAGGAGGACGATCGCGGACGCCGCGACCGCGAGCAGGCCGGCACCCGCGTAGTCGACGCGGTGGCTGCTCGCCGCGCGCTCCGGCAGGTGCAGCGTCGCCGTCACGATGACGAGCGCGAGGATGCCGAGCGGCAGGTTGATGTAGAACGTCCAGCGCCAGCCGAAGTGATCGGTGATGAGCCCGCCGAGCAGCGGCCCGCCGATCATCGCGAGCGCGCCGACGGCGGCGAAGTAGCCCTGCAGCTTGCCCCGCTCGCGCGGCGTGACGAGCTCGCCGATCGTGGCCATGACGCCGACGATCAGCCCGCCGGCGCCGAGGCCCTGCAGGGCACGGAACCCGATCAGCTCGGTCATGCCCTGGGCCATCCCGGACAGGACCGACCCGGCGAGGAAGAGGACGATCGAGATCAGCAGCAGCCGCTTCCGGCCGAACATGTCACCGAGCTTGCCGTACAGCGGCGTGACCACCGTGACGGCGAGCGCGTACGCGGTCACCACCCAGGCCAGGTGCTCGGCGCCGCCGAGGTCGCCGACGATGCGCGGCATCGCTGTGCCGACGATCGTCATGTCCAGCTGAGCCAGCAGCATGACGATCAGCAGCCCGGGCAGGGCGGCGAGCCAGCTACGTGTCGTGGTGGGTGCGATGTGCGCCACGGGAAGCCCTCTCAAACTTGCTTGTCGACCGGTAAGCCCCTTACCTGTCGTATGGTAAGCACGTACTAGCCGGCCGTCAAGTAAGTTTGCTAGGATCGAGCCATGACGGAGCGCACGGGCAACACGAGGGAGCGGATCCAGCAGGTCGCGCTTGACCTGTTCGCCGAGCAGGGCTACGACAAGACCTCACTGCGGGAGATCGCCGAGCGGCTCGACGTCACCAAGGCGGCCCTGTACTACCACTTCAAGACCAAGGACGAGATCCTCGGCAGCGTCCTCGACGACTACCTCACCGAGGTCGAGGAGCTCGCCGACTGGGCCGAGCAGCAGCCGCAGGACGCCGAGCACAGGCGCGAGGTGCTCACCCGCTACATCGACATCGCCGGGCGCGGCATCAAGGCCGCCAGGTTCGTGCAGCGGGCTCCCGAGCACACCGGCCAGTCCGGCATCGGCGAGCGGTTCATGAAGGCGATGAAGCGGATGAACCTCGTCTTCGCCAGCCAGGACGCCCCGCTGGCCGAACGGCTGCGGACGTCGATGGGCATCATCAGCGTCCACATGGGCCTGATGATCTTCGGACCGGAGAGCGCCCGGCCGGAGGAGCGGGGTTACGACCCGGACGAGGTCCGCGCCGCCGTCACCGAGGTCGCGACCGAACTCGTCATCGGCGCCGACAAGCGCGCGGCGCGTTAGGCCGTACGCCGTGCGACCAGGCACAGGTCGATCGCTGTGCCCTCCGGCGTCTCCCGGTACACCTCGCCGAGCCGCTCGATCTCCAGGCCCTCCGCCGCGCGGCGGTGCAGCTCCTCGGTGTGCAGCAGCGCCGGGTCCTGCGGCCCGCCGACGCCGTCGGTGAGGTTGCGCAGCGCGTGGCCCAGCACCACCAGCCGGCCGCCGGGCGCGAGCCAGTCCCGCAACCGGCCGAACGCGTCGCCCGGCAGCTGCAGGTAGGCGACGAGCACGAGGTCGTACGTCCCGCCATCCTGCGGCGTCCACGTCATGACGTCGTCGACGACCCAGTCGACCTCGATCCTGGTGGCCTCGGCCGCCTTCCGTCCACGGTCGATGCC
>JAFMQP010000019.1 GCA_017354575.1 Acidothermales bacterium
GCCCAGCGCCGCGTCGTCGAGCACGCGGGTGGGCCGTTGCTGGTACGGGCAGGTCCGGGCACGGGCAAGACCACCACGCTCGTCGAGGCCGTCGTCGACCGCATCGCCAACCGCGGCCTGACGCCGGAGCAGGTGCTCGTGCTGACGTTCAGCCGCAAGGCCGCGGCCGAGCTGCGCGAGCGGATCACCGCGCGGCTCGACCGCACCACCGCCGAGCCGCTCGCGCTCACCTTCCACTCGTACGCGTACGCACTGGTGCGCAAGGCGGCGATCGGCAACGACGAGCCGCCGCCGCGGCTGCTGTCCGGGCCGGAGCACCTGATGGAGATCCGCCGGCTGCTCGCGGGCGAGGTCGAAGACGGTGCCCGCGAGTGGCCCGACTCCCTGCGTCCCGCGTTGCTCACGCGCGGGTTCGCCGAGGAGGTGCGCGACCTCGTGCTCCGGGTCACCGAGCGCGACTACGCCGCCGCCGACCTCGCCGACGTCGCCGCCGAGTACGCGCGCGAGGAGTGGGCGGCGGTGGCGGCGTTCATGGAGCGGTACGCCGGGCGCTTCGACGTCGAGTGGTTCCGCGCGTTCGACTACGCCTCACTCGTCCGCGAGGCCACGGCGCTGCTCGAGGACACCGACGAGAAGGGTGCCGGCGCGTACGAGCGCGCGCATCGTGCGGTCGTCTTCGTCGACGAGTACCAGGACACCGATCCCGCACAGGAGGGCCTGCTGCGCGCGCTCGCCGGCGAGGGCCGCGACCTCGTCGTCGTGGGCGACCCCGACCAGTCCGTCTACGGCTTCCGCGGCGCCGACGTCGGCTGCATCGAACGGTTCCCCGAGGTGTTCCGCGCCGTCGACCGGCGGCCGGCGGACGTCGTCGACCTGCGCGTCTGCCGGCGCAACGGGGCCGAGCTGCTCGCCGCGTCCCGGCGGGTGGCGGCGCGGCTGCCCGGCGGCCGGTCCGCGCACCGGCTGCTCGAACCGGGCGTCGACCAACCCGGCGGGGTCGAGGTCGACCTGCTCGCCAGCCGCGAGCAGGAGGCCGCGCACGTCGCCGACGTGCTGCGCCGCGCGCACCTGGTCGACGGCCTGCCGTGGGGGCGGATGGCCGTGCTCGTCCGGGCGGCCAACCTGCAGGCCGCGCCGCTGCACCGCGCGCTCACCGCGGGCGGCGTACCCGTCTCGGTCGCCGGCGACGAGGTGCCGCTCGTGCTCGAGCCCGCGGTCCGCCCGTTGCTGCTCGCGCTGCGCGCCACCCTCCGTCCCGACACCCTCGACGAGGAGACCGTCACCGAGCTGCTGTGCGGGCCGCTCGGCGGGGCGGACGCACTGGCGCTGCGCCGGTTGCGGCGCGCCCTGCGCGACGGCGAACGCGGGGCCCGCGGGACGCGCACCCCGGGCGAGCTGCTCGTCGCGGCCGTCACCGACGAGCGCGAGCTGCTGCTGGTACCGCAGCACGTGCGCCGTCCGGCCGAGCGGCTCGGCGCGCTGCTCGCCCGCGCCGGCAAGGCGGTCGGGAGCGGTTCGGTCGAGGACGCGCTCTGGGAGCTGTGGTCGGCCGCGGGCCTGGCGCAGCGGTGGCGCGACGCGAGCCTGCGCGGCGGGTTCCGCGGGCAGCAGGCCGACCGCGACCTCGACGCCGTCTGCGCGCTGTTCGACAGCGCGGCGCGGTACGCCGACCGCATGCCGGGCGGCAGCGTCGAGGGCTTCCTCGACGACATCACCGGGCAGGAGATCCCCGGCGACAGCCTCGCCGAGCAGTCGCCGCGCACCGACGCCGTCCGGCTGCTCACCGCGCACCGGTCCAAGGGCCTGGAGTGGGACCTCGTCGTGGTCGCGGGTGTGCAGGACGGCATCTGGCCCGACACCCGGCTGCGCGGCACGCTGCTCGGCGTCGAGGACTTCGTCGAAGTGGCGCAGGGCAACCGGCCGCTCGCGGTCTCCATCGCCGCGAAGCTGCTCGCGGAGGAACGCCGGCTGTTCTACGTCGCCGTCACCCGAGCCCGGCAGCGGCTCGTCGTCACCGCGGTCGTCGGCGGCGCCGAGGGCGACGAGCAGCCGTCCCGGTTCCTCGCCGACCTCGGGGTCGAGCCGCGCGAGCCAGCGGCGTCGGCGTACCGGTCCCTGACGCTGCCGGCGCTCGTGGCCCACCTGCGCGCGACGGTCACCGACCCGGCCGAGACGGAGGAACGCCGCCACGCCGCGGCCGGTCACCTGGCGAGGCTCGCCGCCAACGGCGTCCGCGGCGCCGACCCGGACGAGTGGTACGCCACGACGCAGGTGTCCGACGACCGGCCGCTGTTCGAGCCGGACGACCCCGTCACGCTGTCGCCGTCGCAGGTCGAGGGCTTCGACGCGTGCGCCCTGCGCTGGCTGCTCGAACGCGCCGTGGGCGCGCCGGACTCCGGCACCGCGCAGAACGTCGGCAACGTCGTGCACGCGCTCGCGGCGTTGGTCGGCGAGGACGGGCACGCCGACCTCGACGACCTGGGCGCCCGGCTGTCGGAGGTGTTCGGCCGGCTCGACTTCGGCAGCCGCTGGTACGCGCGGCGGCGCGAGGACGACGCGACGGCGATGGTCGAGCGGTTCGCCGACTGGCACGAGCGCAACCCGCGCGACCTCGTCGGCGTCGAGCGCGACTTCGACGTGACCACCGGTCGGGTGCGCCTCGCCGGCCGGGTCGACCGCGTCGAGCGCGACGACGACGGCCGGGCGTACGTCGTCGACCTCAAGACAGGGAGGTCGGCGCCGTCCGACGACACCGTCGCGCGGCACCCGCAGCTCGGCGTCTACCAGCTCGCCGCGCGGCTGGGCGCGTTCGCCGCACTGGGCGTGGACGAGCCTGGCGGCGCGGCGCTCGTCCAGCTGGGGTCGGGCAAGAAGGTGAAGGTGCAGGAGCAGCCGCCGCTGGGAGAGGACGGCGAGCCGGGCTGGGCCGACGAGCTCGTCCAGGGCGTGGCGTCGCGGATGTCGGCGGCCCGGTTCCTCGCCCGGGTCAACCCGCGCTGCGGCTCCTGCCGGGTGCGTTCGTCCTGCCCGCTGCAGGACGAGGGCGGCGAGGTGCGCCCGTGAGTGACGCCCACCCGTACCACCCGTCCCGCATCGCGCGGATGTGCGGCGCGCCGCCGCCGACGCCGGAGCAGGCGGCCGTCATCGGCGCGCCCGCCACACCGTGCGTCGTGGTCGCCGGCGCGGGTTCGGGCAAGAGCGAGACGATGGCGCGCCGCGTCGTCTGGCTCGTGGCCAACGGGCTGGCGCGGCCGGAGGAGGTGCTCGGCCTCACCTTCACCCGCAAGGCCGCGCGCGAGCTGGAGGTGAAGGTGCGCGGCTGGCTCGACCGGCTGCGCGCGCTGCCGGAGTTCGCGGGCGCGGCGGCTGCCGAGGAGCTGGCCGGCGATCCCGTCGTCGCCACGTACCACGCGTACGCCGGGCGCATCTACCGCATGCACGCGCTCCGCGACGGCGCCGAGCCCGGCGCGCGGCTGGTGACCCCTGCGGTGCAGTGGCAGCTCGCGCACTCCGTCGTCGCGCGCTACGACGGCCCGATGGACGCGGTCGAGTGGACGCCGGCCACCGTCACCGCGGCTGTGCTCGACCTCGCCGGCGAGATGTCCGAGCACCTGGTCTCGCCGGGTGACGTCGTCGTCGAGGGGGAGCGGTGGGACGCCAGGGCGGCGGCAGCCGCACGTCCGCAGGCGTTCGTCACCCGGCTGCTGAAGAACCTGCGGGTGCGCGAGCAGCTGCTGCCGCTCGTGCGGCTCTACCGGCAGGCCAAGTCCGACGCCGGCCTGCTCGACTACGACGACCAGATGGCGGCGGCCGCGCGGCTGGCGTCCCGGCATCCGGCCGTCGGGCGGCTGGAGCGCTCGCTGTTCCGCGCCGTGCTGCTGGACGAGTACCAGGACACCAGCCACAGCCAGCTCACACTGTTGCGCGCACTGTTCCCCGACGGCTTCCCCGTGATGGCGGTCGGCGACCCGGCGCAGTCCATCTACTCCTGGCGCGGCGCCACCGCGGGCAACCTGCGCCGCTTCCCCGCCGACTTCCCGTGCGCCGACGGCCGTCCCGCCGAACGCCGCGAGCTCACCTGGAGCTTCCGCAACTGCGAGCGCGTGCTCGACGTCGCGAACGAGGCAGTGCGGCCGCTCGCGACCGAGGACGTCACCACACGCCTGGTGCCCGCGCCGCACCTGGAAGAACCCGGCCGCGTGGAGTGTGCGCTCTTCGAGACGGTCGACGACGAGGCCGGCTGGGTCGCCGCGCGCGCGGCCGGCCTGCTCGACGACGGCGACTGCAGGCCACGCGACATCGCCGTCCTCGTTCGTAAGCGCATGCAGATCAACCGGCTGCGTACCGCGCTGGAGGCACGCGACGTGCCGGTCGAGGTGGTCGGGCTCACCGGCCTGCTCACCGTCCCCGCGGTCGCCGACGTCGCGTCGACGCTGCGGGTGCTGTACGAGCCGACGGCGAACGCGTCGCTCATCCGGTTGCTCACCGGCCCGCGCTGGCGGGTCGCCGCCCGCGACCTCGTCGCGCTCGGCCGCCGGGCCCGGTACCTCGTCCGCGCGCACCGCGACCGCGACGAACCGCCCGACCCGTTCGCGAACGCGATGCTGTCCGAGCTCGACACGGGCAGCCTCGCGGACGCGCTCGACGACCTCGGTCCGCGCGGCGCGTACTCGGAGCGCGGACACGCCAGGTTCCGCGAGCTCGCCGCGGAACTCGCGACGCTGCGGCAGCGCACACACCTGCCGCTGCCCGAGCTGGTGGCCGAGGTCGAGGAGGCGCTGCGCCTCGACATCGAGGTGGCGGCGCGCCCCGGCGCCGACCCGCTCGTCGCCCGCGCCGAGCTGGACGCGTTCGCCGAGGAGGCGGCGCGGTTCGCCCGCGACGACGAACGCCCGACGCTCGGCGCCTTCCTCGCGTACCTCGACGCCGCCGAGGAGCAGGAGGCCGGGCTCGAGGTGCCGCAGGCCCCCGACACCGACAGCGTCAAGATCATGACCGTCCACGCCGCGAAGGGCCTGGAGTGGCCGGTCGTCCTCGTGCCCGGCCTCGCGACCGGCAGCCGGACGTCGGTGTTCCCATCCCGCGCGCAGACGTCGTCCAGCTGGACCGACAACGCGCGGCTGCTGCCGTTCCCGCTGCGCGGCGACGCCCGCGACCTGCCCAGGCTCGACGGCGTCTCGAAGGACGACACCGCGCGCTACGCCGAGGCGTGCAAGCGGCGGCAGGCGGCGGAGGAACGCCGGCTGTTCTACGTCGCCGTCACCCGCGCGCAGCGGCTGCTGTGCTGCACGGGTTTCCACTGGGCCGACGGCGTCAACCCGCTCGGCCCTTCGGTGTTCCTCACCGAGGTCCGTGACGTGTGCGCCGCGGGCGCCGGAACGGTGCGCGAGTGGGTCGACGCCGTCGAGGGGGACAACCCGTTGCTCGCCGAGCCCCGCACGGCGAAGTGGCCGGTCGAGGCCGATCCGCGCCGCCGCGCCGAGGTGGCCGAGGGCGCGCGTCTCGTCCGTGCGGCGGGCGACGCCGGCGCGCTGGTCTCGTTCGGCACCGACACCGCCGACGAGTGGGCGGCCGACGTCGAGCTGCTGCTCGCGGAGCTGGCGGAGAGCCGCCGTACCCGCGACGTGCCGGTCGTCCTGCCCGACCGTCTCTCGGTGTCCGCGCTCGTCGCGCTGGCCCGCGACCCGGACGCGTTCGCGCTCGACCTGCGCCGGCCGGTGCCGCACCGCCCCGAGCCGCAGGCGCGCAGAGGCACCGCTTTCCACCGCTGGCTGGAGGCGCGGTGGGGCCAGCAGCGGTTGTTCGGCCCGGACGACGAGCCGGGCGCGGGCGACGAGGGCGCGGCGGACATCGAGCAGCTCGACCAGCTGCGCGAGCGGTTCGAGGCCAGCACGTGGGCCGACCGCACGCCGGTCGACGTCGAGGTGCCGTTCGAGACGGTCGTCGGCGGCGCCCTGGTCCGCGGCCGGATGGACGCGGTGTTCGCCGACCCCGACGGCGGGTACGAGGTCGTCGACTGGAAGACCGGCCATCCACCCCCGCCCGGCGAACAGGCCGCGACGGCCGTCCAGCTCGCGGCGTACCGCCTCGCCTGGTCCCGCCTGCACGGCGTCCCGCTGGAGAGCGTGCGGGCGGCGTTCCACTACGTCCGCACCGGCGAGACGATCCGCCCCGTCGACCTCCTCGACGCCGCCGGCCTCGCCGACCTCGTCAGCGCGGGGTGACGAAAAGGGGCTGGGCGACGGTGCCCAGCTCGCCGGTCTGGTCGGACAGGATGCCGAGGGTGGAGCCGACGCCGTCGGCGGCGAGCCTGGTGCGGGCGTCGAGCGCGACCCACTCGCCGTCCGGGTAGCGGTGCAGGGTCAGAGTCATCGCGGGCGGGACGAACAGCCAGGCGTCCAGGGGCAGCGCCGCGCCGACGCCGTTCACCGAGTCGGCGACGACGACCGCACGGTCGACGTCGCGCAGAGGCTCGCCGGCGACGAGGGGGAGCCGTACCCGGGTCCACACCTTCGCCTCGCCGTGCCCGAGGCGGACGCCGTCGGGCAGCCGCCACTCGATCGACTCGCCGTAGCCCCACTTCCCGAGCTCGGCGAAGAAATGATGCGCCGGCACGTCCGGCACGGCAGCCGACCGCGAGGCGGCCGGCGCGGGGACGTCGGCTTCGGGACGCGCCGCGAGCTGCCACGCTCGGGCGAGGGCGATCTCCCGGCCGCCTGCCCGCATGGACGCCTCCAGCAGCCGGATCCGGCGGCCCGGACGGGCCACTCGCGCCTGCACCTCGACCCGTCCCCTCGGCAGCACGCCGAGGAACTCGACGGTGATCCGGCCGAGCCGCAGGCCGGGATGCGGGTCGACGGCGTCCATCACGTGCGCGAGCAGCGCGCTCGGTGGGCCGCCGTGCTGGGCGTCCGGGTCCCACGGGCTCTCCGTCGCCCCGGTCGCGTCGAACACGCCGTCGCCGCGCGGGAGGTAGTAGGCCTCGGGGAGTCCGGTGTCGAGCGGCACAGCCGGTCACGATACTTCGCGGCCGCGCCGTAAGGTCGGTCCCGTGAGTGAAACCTCCCCCGATCTCCCGTTGTCACGGTCCACCGTCGACCGAGGCGGCTACCTGCGCCAGGATCCCGCCGCGGTCGACGCCGCGTGGGCGGGGGCGCACACCCGCGTAGTCCGCGTCGACGACGGCCGGACGTGGGTGGACGCGACGGGTGAGGCGCTCGTCCTCGTCACGACGGACGACAGCCCGGACGGCGAGCGCTACTACCTGGGCCACGACAACGGCACGCAGTACTTCGCCGTACGCGCGCCGCTCGGCGACCCGCCCGCGGGCGCGCAGGTGGCCGGGCTCCGCGAGATCGGCGGCGGACTCGGGCCGCGCGACACCGGCCTCGCCGTGCACGCGATCGCGCTGGAGCGGTGGCACGCCAGCCACCAGCACTGCCCGCGCTGCGGCGCGCGCACCGTCGTCACCCACGGCGGTGCCGAGCGCGACTGCCCCGTCGACGGCAGCAGTCACTTCCCTCGGGTCGACCCGGCGGTCATCATGCTGGTGTACGACAACCACGACCGGTGCGTGCTCGGCCACCAGATGGCATGGCCCAAGGGCCGGTTCTCCGTCCTCGCCGGCTTCGTCGAGCCGGGGGAGTCGCTCGAACGCGCGGTCGCGCGCGAGGTCGTCGAGGAGGTCAACCTGGAGGTCGGCGACATCCGCTACTTCGGCAGCCAGCCGTGGCCGTTCCCGTCCAGCCTGATGCTCGGGTTCACGGCGCGGGTGACCGGCGGCGAGCTGAAGGCGGACGAGCAGGAGATCGCCGAGGCGCGCTGGTTCAGCCGTACCGAGCTGGCCGAGGCGGTCGCCGGCGGCGAGGTGCTACCGCCGACGCCGTTCTCCATCGCCTACCGGCTGATCGAGAACTGGTACGGCGGGCCGCTGCCGACGAGCTGACGGCGTCACGACCGGGCGGAGGCGAGCTGCTCCTTCACCTGAGCCAGTGACGGGTTGGTGAGCGCGGTGCCGTCCGGGAAGAGCAGCGTGGGTACGGTCTGGTTGCCGCCGTTCACGCTCATCACGAACTCGGCGGAGTCCGGGTCCTGTTCGATGTCGACCTCGCCGAACTCGATGCCCTCGCGGTCGAGCTGACCCTTGAGCCGCCGGCAGTAACCGCACCACGGGGTCGTGTACATCGTCAGCTGGTCGGACATCGAGATCGTGCTCCCATCGCCGCTGTTGTCCGTTGTCAGCTAGTGGAACGCGCGAGGCGCCCCGATCCTTCCCTCTGCCACGATGGGAGGCATGCCGGCAGAGAGCGTGCTCCAGGGGCTCGATCCCGAACAGCGCGCCGTGGCCGAGGCCGTCCGCGGGCCGGTGTGCGTCCTTGCCGGCGCGGGCACCGGCAAGACCCGGGCCATCACCCACCGCGTGGCGTACGCCGTGCGCAGCGGCGCGGTGCCCGCCGGCCAGCTGCTCGCCGTCACGTTCACCACCAGGGCGGCCGGCGAGATGCGCGGCCGGCTGCGCGCGCTCGGCGTGCCGTCGGTGCAGGCGCGCACGTTCCACTCCGCCGCCCTGCGGCAGCTGCGGTACTTCTGGCCGCAGGTCGTGGGCGGGCCGCCGCCGCAGATCGTGCAGAGCAAGATCAGGCACGTCGTCGACGCCGCGCGCCGCGTCGGGCTCACCCTCGGCCGCGCCGAGCTGCGCGACGTCACCGCGGAGCTGGAGTGGGCGAAGGCCGGCCAGGTACGGCCGGACCGCTACGTCCGCGAGGCGCTGCGCGCCGGGCGGCGGCCGCCGATCGACGCGACGGACGTCGCCAACGTGTTCGCCGCGTACGAGGACCTCAGGGAGCGGCGCAACCTGCTCGACTTCGAGTCGGTGCTGGAGCTCACCGCGGCGATGATCCTGGAGCAACCGGAGGTGGCGTCCGCCGTCCGCTCGCAGTACCGGCACTTCGTCGTGGACGAGTTCCAGGACGTCAACCCGCTGCAGAAGCTGCTGCTCGACGCGTGGCTCGGCGACCGGCACGACGTGTGCGTCGTCGGTGACCCCAACCAGACCATCTACTCGTTCACCGGCGCGTCGCCGGAGTACCTGCTCGCCTTCCCCGGCGAGCATCCCGACACCCGGGTGATCAGGCTGGAGCGCGACTACCGCTCGACACCGGAGATCGTCGCCCTCGCCAACGGAGTGATCGAGAAGGCGACCGACAGAGCTCCCGCGCACCGGCTCACCCTCGTCGCGCAGCGCCAGGCGGGACCCGAGCCGGAGATCGCCGCGTACGACGACGAGCGCGCCGAGGCGGCCGCGGTCGCGGCCCGCGCGAAGGAGCTGATCGACGCCGGTACGCCGCCGGCCGGCATCGGCGTGCTGTTCCGCGTCAACGCCCAGTCGGAGGCGTTCGAGCAGGCGTTCGCGGAGCTCGACGTCCCCTACCTGGTGCGCGGCGCCGACCGGTTCTTCGAGCGCGCGGAGGTGCGCGAGGCCACCGTGCTGCTGCGCGCCGCGGCCCGCTCCGACGACGCCCCCGACCGGCCGCTCTCCGAGCGGGTGGGCGACGTGCTCGCCACGGCGGGATACCGGCGGGTCGCGCCTGCCGCCGGGGGAGCGGCCCGCGACCGCTGGGAGTCGCTCGCCGCGATCGTCGCCCTGGCCGAGGAGATCGCGGCGGCGGACCCGTCGGCCGGTCTCGACCGCGTGGTCGCGGAGCTGGACGAACGCGCGGCCACGCAGCACGCGCCGACGGCCGGCGGCGTCACGCTCGCCAGCCTGCACTCGGCGAAGGGGCTGGAGTGGGACGTCGTGTTCGTCGCCGGGCTGTGTGAGGGCACGCTGCCGATCGTGTACGCGGCGACGCCCGCTCAGCTCGAGGAGGAACGCCGGTTGCTCTACGTCGGCGTCACCCGTGCGCGGGAGCGGCTGCTCCTGTCGTGGGCGCGGGCGCGCACCGTCGGCGGACCGGCGAACCGCGAGCCCACCCGGTTCCTCGCCGGGCTGCTCGGCGGCACCGACGGGGCGCGGCGTTCGGGCACCATGCGGGACCGGGGCGCGCGGGCCAAGGCCGGACCCGTTCCGTGCCGGGTGTGCGGACGCAAGCTCTCCGGCGCCGTCGAGCGCAAGCTCGGGCACTGCGTCGGCTGTCCCGGCGACGTCGACGGCGAGCTGTTCGCGCGGCTCGTCGACTGGCGGAAGCAGGCCGCGCAGACCCAGCGGGTGCCCGCGTTCGTCGTGTTCACCGACGCGACGCTGACCGTCATCGCGGAACGGCGTCCCGCCACCGACGCCGAGCTCGCATCGGTCGCCGGCGTGAACACGCGCAAGTTGGCACGCTACGGTCCGGCGGTTCTCGCGCTCGTAAGGGGCGACGATCCGCCGCCCCTTACACCCGAGAGCGACTCTTCGTGAAGAAAGTTCGCGGTCTCCGGTGACAGCTTCGTAAATCAGGTTGCTCGTCCGGGGATTGCCTCATACTCTCGGAGAGCCGCGTCGTTCGCGGTTCGTCGCGAGAGAGCAGAGGAGGTGGCCACGGTGAGCACGATCGAGTACACGAGCGTCGCGCGTCCGGCCACCCAGCTCGAGGTCGCGATGCGTCACCGCACGTTCGGTCCCGGCATGTCGATCGCGTTCACGAACGGCCCGATCCAGGGGACCAGTGCGCCTGCGCTCGTCCAGACGTCCGTCAAGGCCAGCCCGGCCGCCATCGCCAAGGATGGCGACGCCTCGGGTCTCCGCCGCTGGAGTCATCCGGTCTGAGTACCTGACCGGCGCCTCCAGGCCGCGGATCCCGAACCCGGGAACCGCGGCCTTTTTGTGTGTACGCCAACCGACCGAAACACGAGTCACGAGGAGGTGACCGACCCGATGTCCGCGACCGTGTTCGAGTTGTTCGAGGCGCCGTTCGCCGAGGACCTCGATCTTCCGTGTCGTAGCCAGGATCCCGAGCTCTTCTTCGCCGAGTCGCCGGCCGACGTCGAGTTCGCCAAGGCCGTGTGCCGGGACTGCCCGGTGCGCGCGGAGTGCCTCGCCGCAGCCCTCGAACGGCGCGAGCCGTGGGGCGTCTGGGGCGGAGAGCTCGTCCTGCAGGGTGTCGTCGTGCCGCGCAAGCGGCCGCGGGGACGTCCGCGCAAGTCCGAGGTAGCCGCCTGACACGGGCGGGTGCCGACGACCGCGTCCCGCAGCGTGGACTTCCGCCACTGCCGGAATCCCCGCCGACCACCGGAGAGCAGCAATGCAGATCAAGCCGAAGACCTACATCACGCCGAGGATGAAGATGATGAACTGGTACGCCGAAGAGTACGTACGAGAACGAATGCAGAGCCGCCTGGCGGAGGCACGGCAGGAGCGCAGGGCCGCTCAGGTCGTCCGCCTTCGTCGGGCGGAGAGCCGGGCGCGTAAGGCTAGGGCCCGGCTGGCGGTGCTCAGGCTCAGGTCCGCCTGAGCGAGCACCTACCGGGATGACGCAGTACCGACATGTAGGAAGGGGCCTCCCCGCCACGACGGCGGGGAGGCCCTCGGCGTTCCTGACGAGCCTCAGGCGGCCTTGGCGAAGCCGGGCACCCAGTCCTCCAGCTCCTGGCGGAACGGGCCCTCGGCGTCGAGCTGGCAGAGCACCCCGATGCCGCCGATCCACACCCGATGCACCAGCAGGTACGACGGCGGCAGGTTGATCTTCCGGCTCAGCTCGCCCGCAGCGCTGCGCGGGTCGCCGACCCGGCCCGCCTGCTTGCGCATCCACTCCCTGGTGAAGTGGAACGTCTCCTGCCTGACCGGGTCGAGGAAGGGCTCGACGTATTCGAGCAGGTCCTCCGCGTCGATGTCGTCCTCAAGCCGGACGAAGCCCTCCTGCCGAAGGCCCTCGGCGACGTTGTGGGCGTCGCCCTCGAGCGCGAGCCGCAGCACGTGGCCGATCGCCGGCGGGAGACCGTCGGGCAGCCGGGCCACCAGGCCGAAGTCGAGCACACCGAGCCGGCCGTCGGCGAGCAGCCGGAAGTTCCCCGGGTGCGGGTCGGCGTGCAGCATGTGCGTGCGATCCGGGCAGGAGAACAGCAGCCGGGCGAGCAGCAGGCCGGCGCGGTCGCGCTGCTCGCGGGTGCCGGAGTCGATGATGCGCGACAGCGGCGTGCCGTCGAGCCAGGCCGAGACGAGCACGTTGCCGCGTTGCGCGACGACCTCGGGGATGACGATGTCGGGGTCGTCAGCGTACGCCTCGGCGAACCGGCGCTGCGCGTCCGCCTCGCGTGCGTAGTCGAGCTCCTCGGCCACGCGGTCCTTCAGCTCCTCGATGAGCGGGCGGACCTCGATGCCGGGGATCACGGTGCTCAGCAGCCGGGCCATCCGGCTGAGCTGGCCGAGGTCGCTGAGCAGTGCCGGCCCGGCGCCCGGATACTGCACCTTCACCGCGACGTCGCGGCCGTCCGACCACACCGCGCGGTGCACCTGGCCGATGGACGCGGCTGCCGCGGGCTGCTCGTCGAACTCGCGGAACAGCTCGCGCCAGTCCGGCCCGAGGTGCTCGGTGAGCACCGTGTCGACCATGTGCGCCGGCATCGGCGGCGCCGCCTCCTGCAGCCGGGTGAGCGTGGCGCGGTACGGACCGACGAGCTCCGGCGGGATGGCGGCCTCGAGCACGGACAGCGCCTGCCCGAACTTCATCGCGCCGCCCTTGAGCTGGCCCAGGACCTTGAACAGCTGGTCGGCCGTCCGCTGCTGGATCTCCGCGGCTATGGCGTCGGCGGACTGGCCGCCGATGCGGCGGCCGAGACCGACGGCGGTGCGGCCCGCGAACCCGAGCGGCAGCGATGCCAGCTTCGCGGTGCGGGTGACGGCCCAGCGCGGAAGATCGCTCACACCTCCATTCTGCCGGATGGAGGACCGTTGATGACGGCCCAATCGAGAGCGAGCAGATCGCGGACCCCTCGTCGACGGCCTGCCTGCCGCGGTGTCGTGCCCATCAGTCGCAGCAGCCGCAGGACGGGTGCGGGCTCCAGGTACGCCGCCGCCAGCGCCAGTCGGTCAGCGACAGCTCGAGGGAGCCGTTCACCGTGGCGGGTCGTGCGGTCCCGTCCAGGAACGTCAGCACCTCGCGGGACGCCCAGCACGCCACGCTCGTCGCGAGCACGGTGTCGCACGCCTCGACCAGTGACCGGCCGCTCGCCGCGAGCTGGGCGGCGACCAGCGGCCAGCCAGGGTCGCGGTCGGCGCGGTGCAGGTCCAGGCACCGCAGGCACGCGGACTGACCGGGGAGCACGAACGCACCGACGACGCCGGTGGTCTCGCGGACGGTCGCGACGACGTGCGGGACCCGCCCGCGCGTGAGGGTGCCGCGGATCCGCGGGTCGGTGCCGGCCTCGCCGGTCAGCACCACGGCGAGCGGCGGCGTGTCAGGCCCGTCGGTGCGGGTGGCGTAGCCGCGCAGCACCTCGCTCACGGCGTGGTCGCGGCGGCGGCCCAGATGGCGCAGCGGCAGGCCCGCGGGCGTGCAGTCACCGGGACGGCAGGTGCGGGCGTCGACCACGCCGACCGTGCCCACTCCCGCCGCGGCCAGCAGGGACGCAACCGCCGCGCCGACCCGGCCGGCGCCGTACACCGAGATCACGGCCTCGCGCCGGCGGCGCAGCATGCCGACCCCGCCGTCTGCCGCACCGGTGACGAGGGAGATCGAGGCGAGGTCGGGCGCGAGCCGCTCGCGATGGAGGCGGTCAAGGCCGGGGATGGGCGAGCTGCTGACGTTGGCGTCGTCGATCAGCCTGGCCCGGTGCAGCAGGTCGACGAGATGCCGGTGCGGCGCATGCGCGCGGTCCGGCTCGTGGCTGCCGTCGAGCGTGTCGAGGACGCGGGCGATGTCCGCGCCGCAGCCGGACAGCACGACGGCGCGATCGGGGTCGAGCCCGATCTGCACGGTGGACGGGCCGCGCCAGAGACGCCGAAGGGAGGGCTTCAACACGGGTCGCATGACCCGACATTGGCACGGCCTTGACCCTTGCGGTGCTGGCTTTAACCGATCTGTGGACAACGTCCGAGGCGGTCCTGCGCCGACGGAAACGGCCCGAGAGCGGACGGCTGTCGCGCTCCCGGGCCGGTGCGATGACGGTGGACTGCTGGGACCGGCCGCTCGGCACGGGCGGCCCGGTCATCGGGTGCTTCGTCAGGCCTTGCCGAGGATTCGGTTGAGCTTGGTCCCGCAGACGGGACACGTGCCCTTCGCCATGCGTCGGCCGTTGGTCTCGACGACCTCGCCCTCGAAGTCCCGCTTCTCCTTGCACTTCACGCAGTACGCGTCGCCCTTGTAGGTGTCGGCCACGAACCTCTCCTCGTCGTCGGCGCCTGGTGATCCAGGCGGTGGAACCGGCCCTCACCCTACGGCAGAGTGCGCGCACACGCGTGGAGGTGGTGACTCCCCGGGTACGAGTCGCGAGGTCCCCGAGGACTGGATTTCCGCTCGCCTTCCCCACGCGGGCGGTCATCCGGCTCCCGGGAACCTCGTCTCCTGCGACGGTAGAAACCCGCGCCGACGCCGTCAACCTCCTGCCGCGCCCACCTGTGGATAGTGCTGTGGAGAACGTGGGGACGGTTCGGCGCGCCGTTGTGGACGGCCGGGGACCGACCGTGTGAACAACCTTGGTGACCCCCGCCAAGACGTCCTCTGACCTGCCGCGACTCCGTCCACCGGGTGTGGAGGAAAAAGAGTTCGGAGGAAGCGTCCGGCGGACGGGCTGCGGTGTCCCGGCTGTGGGTTACGGTCGGCTCGTGAGTACCGGAGAGCGGGCGCGGCCGCGGTGGGACGTCGAGGTGCGGCGCAGCGCACGCCGGCGCCGTACGGTTCAGGCCTACCTCCGGGACCGTACGGTGGTCGTGCTCGTACCGGCGCGGATCACCAAGGCCGAGGAGAAGTTCTGGGTAGCCGAGATGGTCGGCCGGCTGGAGCGCCAGGAGGACCTCCGGCTGCGCCGCAGGGACCGCGGCGACGACGAGCTGCTGGCGCGGGCGCGGGAGCTGTCGCGGCGCTACCTCGGCGGACGTGCCCGGCCCACGGAGGTGCGCTGGGTGCAGAACCAGAACGACCGGTGGGGCTCGTGCACGCCTGCCCGCGGCACCATCCGGCTGTCCCACCGGCTGCGCGCGATGCCGGCGTGGGTCAGTGACTACGTCCTCGTGCACGAGCTCGCCCACCTGCTCGAGGACGGCCACGGCCCGGCGTTCTGGCGGCTGGTGGCGAGCTATCCACGGGCGGAACGGGCCCGCGGCTACCTCGAGGGCGTGGCCGCCGCGGCCGGGCTGGACCTCGTCGGCGCCGAGCCCGAGGTGCCGGCCGACCCCGTCCAGGACGAGCTCTGGTAGGGACGCGGTTCCCGCCCCACCTCGTGCTCATGGAGTCTCGGGGGGACCGTCCCCGCCGTCGCCTTCCTCGTCCCAGCCGAGCTGGGACAGGTCGGAGAAGCCGTCGAGCCCGGAGCTGCCGCTGACGAACGTGTCCGGGTTCTCCAGGTCGTCCGCGTCGGGCAGCAGGTCGGGGTGCGCCCACAGCGTGTCGCGGCCGTCGACGCCGCGTGTCTCGGTGAGCCTGGCCCACAGCGCGGCCGCCTCGCGCATGCGGCGCGGCCGCAGCTCCAGGCCCACCAGCGCGGCCAGCGTGCGCTCCGCCGGACCGCCCGTCGCGCGGCGCCTGCGCACGGCCTCGGCGAGCGGCGTCGCGGCCGGCATCCGGCCGCCCGTCGCCTCGGTCACCACGTGGTCGACCCAGCCCTCGACGAGTGCGAGCAGCGTCTCGAGCCGGCGCAGCGCCGCCCGCTGGGCGGGGGTGTCGGCCGTCTCGCCGCCGTCGAAGATGCCCTCGGACAGGGCCCGCTGCAGCGCTTCCGGGTCGCTGAGGTCGATCTGCCCGACGATGGACTCGAGCCGGGACGTGTCGACCTCGATGCCCTTCGCGTACTCCTCGACGGCGCCCAGCAGCCGGGCGGGCAGCCATGGGGCGTGCACGAACAGCCGCTGGTGGGCCGCCTCCCGCAGCGCGAGGTAGAGCCGCACGTCGTCCGCGCGGACGCCGAGCCCCTCGCCGAACGCCGCGACGTTGGCGGGCAGGAGCGCCGCCGTGCCGGCCGGCGCGAGCGGCAGCCCGATGTCGGACGCGCTCAGCACCTCCCCCGCGAGCGCGCCCACCGCCTGGCCGACCTGGCTGCCGAACATGACGCCGCCCATCTGCCGCACCATGCCGAGCATCGGGCCCGCGGTCTGGCGCATCTCCTCGGGGATGACGCCTGCCATGTTGTCGGCGAGCTTCGCGACGACCGGGTCGCACAGCCGTGCCCAGGTGGACAGCGTCGCCTCGACCCATTCGGCACGGCTCCACGCCTCGACCTTGTTGCACCCGGACGGCAGCGCGGTGGCGTCGTCGAGCCAGACGTCGGCGAGCCGGATCGCGTCGGCGACCTCGCGCTTGTCCCTGTCGAGCACGGACGAGTCGCCCGCCGCGGACACCGCCTGCCGCGCGGTCTGCCGGGCGAGGTCCCAGTTCACCGGCCCGCTGCCGGGGTTGGTCATGGCGGACGCGATGCCCTGGAGCATCTGTGCGAACTGCTCCGGGCCGGCGCCGCCGAACATCGCCGCGAACGGGTTCTCCGGCTGGTTGCCGCCCTCGCCGTCGTCCTTCGGATCGTCGTCTCGCGGCCCCTCGACGGGGTTGTCGCCGCCACTCATGCGCCTGCCTCCACAGTGCTGTACAGCGCGTATCCGCCACGCTATCTCTATGGATGAACGTCTGGTGGGCGGACCGTTCGCCCATCGCGTACGGTCGGGGACATGAGCGAAGTCATCCGCCGCGTCGGCGTCCGCGAGGACCCGCTGCCGGTCGACGAGCTGCGCGAGGCCGTCTCCGACGCGGACTGCGGCGGGGTCGTCGTCTTCGTCGGCACCGTACGCGCGCACGACGCCGGCCGTCCGGTGACGCGCCTGGCATACGACGCCCACCCGTCCGCCGTCGACGTGCTGCGTCAGGTGGCGGAGAAGGTCGCCGCCGACGTGCCGGTACGCGCGCTCGCCGTGGAGCACAGGGTGGGACTGCTCGAGGTGGGTGACGTCGCGGTGGTCGCGGCGGCGTCCGCCGAGCACCGCGCGGAGGCGTTCACCGCGGCACAGCGCCTGATCGACGACCTGAAGGCGACCGTGCCGATCTGGAAGCGACAGGATTTCTCCGACGGCGGCCAGGAGTGGGTCGGCACGCCGTAACACGGGTTCACCATCTAGGCTCGGGTCATGGTCGGACGGCTCGCTACGCTCGTCGTGTCGGGCGTGCTCGTGGTGTTGCTGGCCATCGTGGGCTGGTACCTGCCGGTGCCGTACGTCCGCGAGTCTCCCGGGCCCACGTACAACACCCTGGGCCGGGTCGACGACAAGCCGATCGTCTCGATCTCGGGTCACCGGACCTATCCCGCCGACGGGCACCTCAACATGACGACCGTGTCGGTGATCGGCGGCCCGGACAACCAGCCGAGCCTCGGCCAGGCGCTCACCGGGTGGGTCGACCCGCGGGTCGCGGTGGTGCCCGAGGAGCTGTACTACCCGCGGGGCACGACGCGGCAGCAGGTCGAGCAGGAAAGTGCCGAGCAGTTCCAGAGCTCCCAGGACGACGGCACCGTCGCCGCCCTGCGCCAGGTGGGGATCCCGGTGACGCCGCACGTGATCGTGCAGACCGTGCAGAAGGGTAAGCCCGCCGAGGGACGCCTGCACGCGGGCGACCGTGTCACCGCGATCGACGGCGTGCGCACGCCCGACCAGCAGGCGATCCAAGAGGAGATGGCGACGCGCAAGCCGGGTGACACGGTGCGGTTCACCGTCACCCGCCAGGGAAAGCAGGTCACCGTCGCCGTCCCGACCGTAGGCGCGCCCGACGACGGGAAACGTGCGATCGTCGGCATCCTGCTCGGTATCGACTACTCGTACCCCGTCAAGGTCGACATCTCCCTGCAGAACGTCGGCGGCCCGTCCGCCGGGCTGATGTTCTCGCTCGCGATCGTCGACCTGCTGACCCCGGGCCCGCTTACCGGCGGCAGGTTCGTCGCCGGCACGGGCACCATGGACCCCAACGGCACGGTGGGCGCGATCGGCGGCATCGCGCAGAAGATGATAGCCGCACACGACAAGGGCGCATCGGTCTTCCTCACGCCTGCCGGGAACTGCGCCGAGGCGATGCGGTCCCGGCCGCCCGGGCTCCGGCTCGTGAAGGTCGGAACGCTGAAGGGCGCCGTCACGGCGCTCGACGCGCTCCGCACCGGCACGGGCGGCGTCCCGTCGTGCCCTCGCTGACGATGAATTGGGTGACGCAACATGTCCTATAGAGCGGCGACCCCGCGGATCCCGCGATCGGTGGGCCGGCGGGTGCTCCTCGGCATCGTCATCGCGGTCGTCGCGATCATCCTGGTCGCGGTCTTCACCAACATCATGACGAACGTGCTGTGGTACCGCGCGCTTGGCTACGGCGGCGTCTACGGCACCATGATCGGCATCCGGTTGCTGTTGTTCGCGATCGGCGTGATCGTGCTCGGCGGCACCGTGCTGGTGAACCTCGCGGTCGCGAGAAGGCTCAGGCCGGTCAGCGTCCCGAACACGCCGGACCAGCAGGTGCTCGCCCGCTACCGGCGCACGTTCGAGCCGCACTCCCGCAAGATCGCCGTCGTCATCGCAGCACTGGTCGGCCTGATCGGCGGGCTCTCGCTCGACGGCGCATGGGAGACGGTGCTCGGCTTCGTCAACCGGACGGCGTTCGGCACGAAAGACCCGCAGTTCCACATGGACGCCGGCTTCTACGTCTTCACCTACCCTTTCGTCCGGCTCGTCATCGACACCGCGTTCGCGGCCGTCGTGCTGGGGTTCTTCGCCGCGGCGATCACGCACTACCTGTTCGGCGGGCTGCGTATCTCCGGACGTGGCCGCGGCCGCCACCTGAGCGCGGGCGCACGCGCGCACCTGGGCACCCTGCTCGGCATCTTCATGCTGCTGAAGGCGATCGCGTACTGGCTGGACCGGTACGGCCTGGTGCACTCCACCCGGGGTGTCGCCGAGGGTGCGTCGTTCACCGACGTGCACGCGGTGCTGCCGGCGAAGACGATCCTCGCGGTCATCGCGCTGTGCTGCG
>JAFMQP010000163.1 GCA_017354575.1 Acidothermales bacterium
ACCAGCCCAACGTCGAGGAGGCGAAGAAGCAGGCGCGTTCGCTGCTCGACAACCCGAGCGCGGGTGACGGGCTGCCGCTCGCGTTCACCGAGGGCGCCGTCGAGGTCTACGCCGACCCAGGGTCGCTGCCCGGCGACCGGACGCTCGCGGCGGTCCTGGCGTCGCTGCGGGATCTCGTGCCCGAGCACGGGTACCTTGCGCTGCAGGCCTATCTCGACCGGGTGGCCGACGGCGACGCCGCGGAGCTCCGCGGCGCGGTCGCGACCCGCACCGAGCTGCAGACGACGTTCGGCTGGGGACCGCGCTTCCTGCACTCCACCGGGCAGTACCACAAGGGCGGGCATCAGAACGGCGGCTTCGTCCAGGTCACCGGTGTGGTCACCGACGACCTCGCGATACCCGGCCGGCCGTACACGTTCGGCACGCTCATCGCCGCCCAGGCCGCGGGCGACGCGGTCGTCCTCCGCGGCACGGGGCGGCCGGTCGTGCGCCTGCACCTGACCGATCGGGCGGCGGGCCTGCGCCAGCTGCTCGCCGCCGCGACAGCGACTACCTGAGAGAGCGGACATGAGCGTCGGGGTTTCCCACTGGACGAACCCGCTGCGCGACCCCCGGGACCGGCGCCTGCCCAGGGTGGCGGGGCCGTGCGGCCTGGTGATCTTCGGCGTGACGGGCGACCTGTCGCGCAAGAAGCTGATGCCCGCGGTCTACGACCTCGCCAACCGGGGCCTGCTGCCGCCGGGCTTCGCGCTCGTCGGCTTCGCCCGCCGCGACTGGGCGAACGAGGACTTCGCCGACGTCGTGCACGACGCGGTCAAGGCGCACTCCCGGACGCCGTTCCGCGAGTCGGTGTGGAACCAGCTCGCCGAGGGCTGCCGGTTCGTGCCCGGGGAGCTCGGCGACGACGCCGCGTTCGCCCGGCTGCGCGAGACCGTCGACGAGCTCGACCGCGAACGCGGCACCCGCGGCAACCACGCGTTCTACCTGTCGGTGCCGCCGAAACTGTTCCCCGGCACCGTGCACGAGCTGCAGACCTCCGGTCTCGCGGAGGCGAGCGACGGCGGCTGGCGCCGGGTCGTCGTGGAGAAGCCGTTCGGCCACGACCTCGCCTCCGCGCGCGAGCTGAACCGCATCGTCGGGGCCGTGTTCAAGCCGGACTCGGTGTTCCGCATCGACCACTACCTCGGCAAGGAGACGGTGCAGAACATCCTCGCGCTGCGCTTCGCGAACGAGATGTTCGAGCCGATCTGGAACCGCAACTACGTCGACAACGTGCAGATCACCATGGCCGAGGACATCGGCATCGGCGGCCGGGCCGGCTACTACGACGGCATCGGCGCCGCACGCGACGTCATCCAGAACCACCTGCTGCAGCTGCTCGCGCTGGTCGCGATGGAGGAGCCGATCTCGTTCGACGCGCGCGACCTGCGGCTGGAGAAGGAGAAGGTGCTGAGCGCCGTCAAGCTCCCCGCGCGGCTCGACCTGCACACCGCGCGCGGCCAGTACGCCGCCGGCTGGCAGGGGGGCGTGCAGGTGGGCGGTTACCTCCAGGAGGAGGGCATCGCGAAGACGTCCACGACGGAGACGTACGCCGCGATCGAGCTCGGGGTCGACACCCGGCGGTGGGCGGGCGTGCCGTTCTTCCTGCGCACCGGCAAGCGGCTGGCGCGCCGCGTCACCGAGATCGCGCTGGAGCTGCACCGCGCGCCGCACCTGCCGTTCGCCGAGACGGCTACCGAGGAGCTCGGCCAGAACGCCATCGTCATCCGGGTCCAGCCGGACGAGGGCGTCACCGTACGGTTCGGGTCGAAGGTGCCCGGCACCGCGATGGAGGTCCGGGACGTCAACATGGACTTCGCCTACGGCGAGTCGTTCACCGAGGCGAGTCCCGAGGCGTACGAACGGCTGCTCCTCGACGTGCTGCTGGGCGACCCGCCGCTTTTCCCCCGGCACGAGGAGGTCGAGCTGTCCTGGCAGATCCTCGACCCGATCGAGCAGCACTGGGCGGCGAGCGGGAAGCCGGAGCCGTACGCGTCCGGCGGCTGGGGCCCGGACTCCGCAGCGCAGATGCTCGCCCGCACCGGACGCACCTGGCGCCGGCCCTGACCACTTCTTAGGACTCCGATGCGCATCGACCTCACCGAGACGAACAGCTCCGCGGTCGCGACCGCCCTCCTCGACGCGCGCCGGCACAGCGGCAGCCCCGCGGTCGGCATGGTGCTCACCCTCGTCCTCGTCGCCAGCGAGGACGACTACGACGACGCCCTGTCCGCCGCCACGGACGCCGCCCGCGAGCACCCGTGCCGCATCCTCACCGTCATCCGGCACGAGGGGCGGGCCAGGCCGCGCCTCGACGCGGAGATCACCGTCGGCGGCGAGGCGGGCCTCGTGGAGCGGGTCGTGCTGCGGCTCGCGGGGCGGCTCGGCGCGCACGCCGCGTCCGTCGTCCTCCCGCTGCTGCTGCCCGACACCCCCGTCGTCGTGTGGTGGCCGGGCGCGACGCCGGCCGACGTGGCGCACACCGAGCTCGGCCAGCTCGCCCAGCGCCGGGTCACCGACGCCGCCGCGACCAGCCGCGGCACCGCGAACCTGCTGCAGCGGGCGGCCAGCTACCAGCCAGGCGACACGGACTTCGCCTGGAGCCGGCTCACGCCGTGGCGCACGCTGCTCGCGTCCACGCTCGACCAGTACCCGGGCCGGGTCCGCGGCGGGACCGTGGCGGCCGAACGGGGCAACCCGAGCGCCGACCTGCTCGCCGTCTGGCTCCAGCACAACCTGAAGGTGCCCGTCGAGCGGACGATCTCCCGCGGCCCTGGCATCACCTCGGCGTCGCTCGAGGTGCCCGGCGGCCGGATCGCGGTGCACCGTCCCGACGGCGTGCTCGCCACGTTGAGCCGTCCGGGCGACCCGGACAGGCACGTCTCGCTCCCCCGCCGCAGCGTGTCCGAGCTGCTCGCCGAGGAGCTGCGCCGGCTCGACCCGGACGAGGTGTACGACGAGACGCTGGCCGCGTACGCCCGCACGAACGGCAACGGCACCCGGTCGGCGCCGGCACGCGAGCGCACCACGCGGAAGGTCGCAGACGCGGCGCCGCGGAAGGCGGCGGCCAGCAGGTCGAACGTCCGCAAGAGCACCGCGCGCGGCAGGAAGTCGCCATGAGTGCGCCGAGCGTCACGGTCTACCGGGACGGCGAGCTGCTCGCCCAGGCGATCGCGGCGCGCCTGGTCACCCGGCTGGTCGACGTGCAGGCCAGCCGCGGGCGGGCGTCCGTCGTCCTCACCGGCGGCGGCATCGGTACCGCGACCCTCGCCGCCCTCCGCGCCACGCCGGCACGCGACGCCGTCGACTGGTCCCGGCTTTCCGTGTGGTGGGGCGACGAGCGGTTCCTGCCCGAGGGCGACGAGGAACGCAACGAGACCGGCGCGCGCGCCGCGCTGCTCGACCACGTGCCGCTCGATCCGCGCCGGGTGCACCCGATGCCGGCCGCGGGCGGCGCGTACGGCAACGACCCCGAGGCCGCGGCCGAGGCGTACGCCGAGGAGCTCGCCCGCGACACCCGTCCGGAGGACCACGCGGACGTGCCGGCGTTCGACGTGCTCATGCTGGGCATCGGCCCGGAGGGACACGTCGCGTCGCTGTTCCCCGAGATGCCGGCGCTCTACGACGAACGCTCGGTGGTCGCGGTCCGCGGCGCGCCGAAACCACCGCCGACGCGGATCACGCTGACGCTGCCGTCGATCCAGGCCGCCACGGACGTGTGGATCCTGGCGTCGGGTGCGTCCAAGGCCGACGCCGTGCGGCTCGCGCTGTCCGGCACCGGGCCGGTACAGCTGCCCGCCGCCGGCGCGCAGGGCCGGAAGGCGACGCTGTTCCTGCTCGACCGCGCCGCGGCCGCCAAGGTGCCCGCCGACCTGCTGCGCACGACAGCCCGCTAGCCGGCGCGCTAGCCGCCCGGCCGGCGGCGCAGGCGCAGAACGGGTTCCGGGTCGGTGGCGAGGCGCGCGTAGAGGACGAGGTCGCGGCGGGTGCCGTCGACCGTCCGCTTCGCGCGCATCAGGCCCTCCCGCGCGAAACCGCTGCGCACCACCGCGCGCTGCCGGGTACGGCTGCCGGGCTCGACGTGGGCCTCCAGCCGCTCCAGGTGCAGCTCGTCGTACGCGTACCGGCAGAGAGCGAGCAGCGCCGAGGTGGCGTAACCCGTCCGCCGGTACGGCGCGAACGTGCTCCACGACACCACGCCGACGCGGTCGCCGTCGTCGCGCACCTGGCACGTGCCCACCGGCACCGGGTCGGCCGTGCGGACGACGAGGAAGCTCACCGTGCCGCGCGCGTCCGCGTACCCCCGGTGCCAGCGCCGGATCGCCTCCTGCATGCGGGGCAGCGCAGGCGTGTCACGGCTCAGGCCGAACCAGCGCGCGATCTCGGTGTCGTACAGCGGCAGGATGGTCGACTCGTCACCGAGCCGCCAGGGCCGCAGCGTGACGTCGCCGGAGACGAGGGTGGGCTGCGCGGGTGGCGAGGCGGACGGCTCCTCGACCCGCGCAGTGCCCATCGCGTCCCCTCGGGTGCTTCAGAACCGCACGCCGCTCTTGCGCAGCTTGTCGACCGCCTCCTGGAGGATGGCCGCGGCGTCCTCGGGGCTACGCCGCTCCTTCACGTAGGCGAGGTGGGTCTTGTACGGCTCGTTGCGCGGCGGCGACGGCGGGTTGTCGCGGTCTGTGCCGGCAGGGAAGCCGCAGCGCGGGCAGTCCCAGGTCTCCGGCAGGTCGATGTCGCTGGCGAACGACGGCATGCTCTCGTGGCCGTTCGCGCACCAGTACGACACTCGGATGCGCGGCGCCTCGTCCCCTCGTTCGGCCTCGCCCATCGGGCCGGCACCTACGCGGCTGCCACGAATCGCGTTACCACCTGGCACGGATGTCACCCTTCAATGCAGGAGCGCTCGGGGCGCATGAAACGGGTGGGCGGTAAGAGCTTAGGTCGTGCGGGTCAGGTCTTGGTGGCGAGTATCGCGAGCGCGATGAGGGCGATGAACCAGACGACGCCCACGCCGATGGTGAAGCGGTCGAGGTTGCGCTCGACCACCGTCGAGCTGCCCGCCGAGGACGTGAAACCGCCGCCGAACAGGTCGGACAGGCCGCCGCCCTTACCCTTGTGCAGCAACACGAGCAGAACCATCAACGCACTCGCGATGATCACCACGATCGACAGGATCAGCTTGATCACTCCGGTGTCCACCGCCGGGTACCTCTCCGTTCCGCTCTCGCCTTGCTGCCCGAACAGGGTACGCGATCACACCTCCTGCCGGGAGTCCGGTGCCCCCGTTCCGGGTTTCCGCCGCTCCCGGTCACGCCCGTTCCATGATCATGGAGCCTAGACGGGGATCTCCTCGTAGCGGACCAGGCGGGCGAACGTCTCCGGGTCGAGGCTGGCGCCGCCCACCAGGCCGCCGTCGATGTCGGCCTGCCTCATGATCGCCTTGACGTTGTCCAGCTTCACCGAGCCGCCGTAGAGGACGCGCACCTGCTCGGCCGCGTCGCCGGAGTACAGCTCGGCAAGGCGGGTGCGGATCGCGGCGCACACCTGCTGGGCGTCCTCCGGCGAACACGCCTTGCCGGTGCCGATCGCCCACACCGGCTCGTACGCGATCACGATCGTCTTCGCCGCGTCCGCGGGTACGCCGGACAGCGCGGCGTCGACCTGGGCGAGCGTGTGCGGCACCGCATCGCCCGCCTCGCGCACCTCGAGCCGCTCCCCCACGCAGACGATCGGCGTGAGCTCGTGCTTGACCGCCGCCTTCACCTTGGCGTTCACGAGCTCGTCCGTCTCGTCGTGGTACTCGCGGCGCTCGGAATGGCCGACGACGACGTAGCCGCAGCCGAGCTTGGTCAGCATCGCGCCCGAGACGTCCCCGGTGTACGCGCCGGCGTCGTGCGGCGAGAGGTCCTGCGCGCCGTACTGCAGCAGCAGGTCGTCGCCCATCACCAGCGCCTGCACGCTGCGGATGTCGGTGAACGGCGGCAGCAGGACCACGTCGACGGCGTCGTAGTGCTTGTCGTCGAGCGACCAGGCGAGCTTCTGGACGTGCGCGATGGCCTCGAGGTGGTTGAGGTTCATCTTCCAGTTCGCGGCCATCAACGGCTTACGCGGCGACTTCGCCATTCAGTCCTCCAGTGCCTCGAGGCCCGGCAGCGTCTTGCCCTCGAGGTACTCAAGGCTCGCGCCGCCGCCCGTCGAGATGTGCCCGAACGCCTCGTCGGCGAAGCCGAGCTGACGCACGGCCGCGGCCGAGTCGCCGCCGCCGACGACGGTGAGCCCGTCGACCTCGCTGATCGCCTGTGCGACGGCCTTCGTGCCGGCCGCGAACGGCGCCATCTCGAACACGCCCATCGGCCCGTTCCAGAACACGGTGGCGGCGTCGGCGAGCTTGCCCTCGAACAGCTCCCGCGTCCTCGGCCCGATGTCGACGCCCTCGCGGTCCGCCGGGATCGCGTCGCTCGCGACGACGACGGCCTCGGCGTCCGCCTTGAACTCCGCGACCGTCACGACGTCGACGGGCAGCACCACCTCGACGCCCTTGGCCTCCGCGGTGTCGAGGTAGCCGCGGACGGCCTCGACCTGATCGGCCTCGAGCAGGCTCCTGCCGACCTCGTGGCCCTGCGCCTTGAGGAACGTGTACCCCATGCCGCCGCCGATGACGAGGCGGTCGGCGAGGTCGAGCACGCCCGCGATGACGCCGAGCTTGTCGGACAACTTCGCGCCCCCGAGCACGACGACGTAGGGACGCTTCGGCGACGTGGTGAGCCTGCGCAGCACCTCGACCTCGGCGAGGACCAGCCCGCCCGCGGCGTGCGGCAGCCGGCGCGGCACGTCGTACACGCTGGCGTGCCTGCGGTGGACGGCACCGAAGCCGTCGCCGACGTACAGCTCGGCCGGTCCGGCCAACTTCTCCGCGAACGCGCCACGCTCGGCGTCGTCCTTGCTCGTCTCGGCCGCCTCGAACCTGAGGTTCTCCAGCACCGCCACGTCGCCGTCGACGAGTGCGGCGACGGTATCCGCGGCGCTCGCGCCGACGACGTCCGACGCGAACCGCACCTCGCGCCCGAGCAGCTCACCGAGCCGGGTGGCGACCGGACGCAGCGACAGCCCCGGCCGCACCTGCCCCTTTGGCCTGCCCAGGTGCGCGCACACCACGACGCGCGCCCCACGCTCGGCGAGCGTGGCGATCGTCGGGACGCTCGCCCGGATCCGCCCGTCGTCGGTGATGCGCGTCCCGTCGAGGGGCACGTTCAGGTCGGACCGGACGAGGACGCGGCGTCCCGCGACGTCGAGGTCGTCGATCGTCTTCATGCGCCGACGAGCGCCACGAGGTCGATGATGCGGTTGGAGTAGCCCCACTCGTTGTCGTACCAGCCCACGACCTTCACCTGGTCGTCGATCACCTTGGTGAGCCCGGAGTCGAAGATGCACGACGCGGGGTCGGTGACGATGTCGCTGGAGACGATCGGCTCGTCGGTGTAGGTGAGGATCCCCGCAAGCCGGCCCTCGGACGCGGCCGCCCGCATCGCCTCGTTCACCTCGTCGACGGACGTCGAGCGACGCACCGTGACGGTGAGGTCGGTGGCCGAGCCGGTCGGCACCGGCACCCGCAGCGCGAACCCGTCGAGCTTCCCGGCGAGCTCGGGCAGCACCAGCCCGATCGCCCTCGCGGCGCCCGTGGACGTCGGGACGATGTTGATCGCCGCGGCACGCGCCCTGCGCAGGTCCTTGTGCGGGCCGTCCTGCAGCTTCTGGTCCTGCGTGTACGCATGGATCGTCGTCATCAGGCCGCGCTCGATGCCGAAGGTGTCGTTCAGCACCTTGACCATCGGGGCGAGGCAGTTCGTCGTGCAGGACGCGTTCGACACGACATTGTGCGCGGCGGCGTCGTACTTCTCGTCGTTGACGCCCATCACGATCGTGATGTCCTCGTTCTTCGACGGCGCGGAGATGATCACCTTCTTCGCGCCCGCGTCGATGTGCTTGCGCGCCTGCTCGGCGTTCGTGAACACACCGGTGGACTCGACGACGACGTCGACGCCGGCATCGCCCCAGCCGATCGCGCCGGGATCCCGCTCGGCGAACGCGCGCACCTCGCGGCCGCCGACGGCGATGCCGTCGCCCGCGACCTTCACCTCGTCCGCGAGCCGGCCGAGCACCGAGTCGTACTTCAGCAGGTGCGCGAACGAGTTCACGTCACCGATCGGGTCGTTGAACGCCACGACCTCGACGTCTGC
>JAFMQP010000164.1 GCA_017354575.1 Acidothermales bacterium
CGTGGACGATCTGCTCGAACAGGGCCTGACCGATCCCGAAGCTCACACTTCCGTCGACCTGCATGCGGGCGTTGAGCGGGTTCACGACGGTGCCGGCGTAGACGGAGGCGCGTAGCCGACACACGTACACCTTGCCCGTCCTGGTGTCGACGTCGACCACCGCCGCGATCGCGCCCTGGTGCCAGTGATCGGACGCGACGCCCTGGCCCGTCTCCGGGTCGAGCCCACCGGTCCACACGCACGTGCCGTTGCCCCACACCGTTCCCAGCCGCGACCGGCCTACCACCTCCGCGATGCCGCGGAACGTCTCCGGGTCGCCCTTGACGCCGATCCGTCCGCCGTCGACCTCGAGGTCGTGCACGGACACCTCGAGCTGGTCGGCCGCGAGCTCGAGCAGCTTCGCCCGGACGTCCTCGACGGCGTGCCGCACGGCCGAACCCATGGCGGCGGTGGAACGGCTCGAACTGGTCGTCGTGTCGAACGGCGTGGTGTCGGTGTCCGGGCCGACGACCCGTACGGATCCGATGCCGACCCCGAGGCCGCCCGCGGCGATCTGCGCGAGTGCCGTGTGTGCGCCCTGGCCCATCTCGACCGTGGACGTCAGCACCTGCATGCTGCCGTCACCGTTCACCTTCACCGACGCGTTTGACGTGGACGGCGTGATCGTCGACTTGACTCCCACGGCGCAGCCGCGGCCGCGCCGGATCGCGGGGTCCCGTGGCGCGTCGTCGGGTTCGTCGTCGAAGAGCCGCACGGCGTCGTCGAGCAGATCGCGAAAGCGGACGTCGTCCAGCACCTGACCGGTTGCGAACGTGTCGCCGTCGGCGAGCAGGTTGCGCCGCCGCAGCTCGACGGGGTCGATACCGAGCTCGGCGGCGATGATGTCCATCTGCCGCTCGTACGCCCAACAGCCTTGCGCCACACCGTAACCACGGAAGGCACCGGCGGAGGGCAGATTCGTGAACACCGCGCGAGAGTCCACGTGCACATGCGGGATCCGGTAGGGTCCCACGGCACCGTAGCCGCCGTTCTTGATCAGCCGTGGGCTGATGTCGGTGTAGGCGCCGGCGTTGAACAGCGCGTCCACATGCCGTGCGACGATCACGCCGTCCTCGCGCACGCCCGTGCGCAACCGGATGAAGGACTCGTGCTTGGAGTTCGTGACGAACTCCTCCTCGCGCGACAGCACCAGCTTCACCGGACGGCCGGTACGTTGCGCGAGTACGGCGGCGAGCGGCTCGACCTTCGCGTAGCACTTGCCGCCGAACGCACCGCCCATCGGGGGCACGATCACGCGCACCCGCGACGCCGGCACCGAGAACATGTACGCCAGTGCGTCCCTGACCGCGTAGGGCGTCTGCGTACCCGTGGTGACGACGAGGTCGTCGCCGTCGAACCACGCCACCGCGGCGTGTGGTTCCAGCGAGACGTGCTGGACGGCAGGCGTCGCGAACTCGTGCTCGAACACGCGATCCGCGTACTTGAAGCCGTCCAGGCCTTCGCCCTTGCGGAGGCGGAACATGTTGCAGACGTTGCCCGACCGGCCGTGCAGCACGATGTCGGCATAGCCGGGTGCCCGGTCGTCGCTGTCGTCGTGCAGCACGGGCGCACCGTCGGCGAGTGCGTCCCTTGGCGTGAACACTGCGGACAGCTCGTCGTAGTCGGCCTCGACTAGCGCGGCGGCGCCACGTGCGGCACGTGCACTCACCGCGGCGACCGCGGCGATAGGCTCACCGACGTAACGGACCTTGTCGATCGCGAGAACCGGTTGGTCGCGGAACACCGGGCCGTACAACGGGCGGATCGAACCGTCGAGCAGGTCCGCGCCGGTGAGCACCGAGACGACGCCAGGCTGGTTGGCGGCCTCCGTCGTGTCGACGCTCAGCAGCCGCGCGTGCGGCATACTGCTCCTTGCGACGGCGACGTGGAGAGTGCCCGGAGGCTCGTGGTTCACCGTGTAGTCGATCCGGCCGGACACCCGAGCACGGGCGTCGATCATCGGCGTCCGCTCACCGATCACAGCAGCACCGCCCGGTCGTGCCCCGCCCACGCCCGCGTCAGCGCCTCGACGACGAGCTCGGGCAACACCCGCAGACGGTACTCCGCGCTCCCCCTGATGTCCGACAACGGATCCGCGGCCGCGACGTACCGCGCCGCTACGTCGCGCATCGCGTCCGGTGACACCACAGGGCCCTGGAGGCCTTGCTCCGCCTCACGTACGCGGAGCGGCACCGGCCCGGCGCCGATGGCGGCGACGCGGGCCGCCGAGCAGTTGCCGTCGTCGTCGCGTTGCAGGAACGCGGCGACGCCGAGACAGGTCCGGTCCTCGGCGTTCCGCGACAGGAACTTCACGTAGCTGCCGGTACAGTGCTCCGACGGTACCGGTACCCGCACATCGACGACGAGTTCGTCGGGCGCCAGCGCGGTCTCGAAATAGTCGACGAAGAACTCGTCGACCGGGACCGACCGCGCGCCCGACCTCGATCGCAGGCGTACCTCCGCGTCGAGTGCCGCCAACAGGCACGGCAGGTCGGAGGTGTTGTCGGCCTCCGCGACGTTGCCACCCCACGTCGCCGCGTTGCGGACCCGAAGGTTGCCGACGTGGCCGAGCGCGGCGGCGACCACAGGCAGCCGTTCCCGCACGGTCGCGGAGATCTCGGTGGAGCGCAACCGCGCCAGCGCACCGAGCGAGACGACGTCGTCGTCCGCCTCGATCCGGTCGAGGCCGGGGACGCCGGAAAGACCGACGAGATGGCCGGCCGAGATCAGGCCGGCGCGCCACAGGATCGTGAACGCGGTGCCGCCCGCGATCAGCTTGGCGTCCTCGCCGTGTTCCGCGAGCAGGTCGAGGACCTCCTCGACCGTGTCGGGACGGTGCAGTGCCGTACGGCCCACGGCGGGCGTCGCCACCGTCATGTGCTGCCTTCCAGGCTGCGGAGGCGCGCGTCGCGCACCACCCCGATCCGCTGGTCCGGCTCCGTACGGATCCCCTCCCATCGGCGGATGACCTCGTCCGGGACATCGATGTCGAACAGGTCGAGCACGCGGTACACGGTGTGGTCGACGATGTCATCGATCGACTGCGGCCTGCTGTAGAAGGCGGGCACAGGCGGTGCGATCACCGCGCCGATCTCCGTCGCCTGCACCATCAGCCGCAGGTGACCGAGGTGCAGCGGCGTCTCCCGCGGGACGAGGACGAGCCGCCGGCGTTCCTTGAGCACCACATCGGCTGCGCGCACGAGCAGATCGCTGTCGCTCGACGTGGCGACGCCGGACAGGGTCCGCATCGAGCACGGGCAGATGACCATCCCCGC
This sequence comes from Acidothermales bacterium, assembly GCA_017354575.1. GTDB lineage: Bacteria > Actinomycetota > Actinomycetes > Streptosporangiales > WHST01 > WHST01. The sequence goes on from JAFMQP010000164.1 coordinate 3,315, forward strand.
CGTACGGAACGATCCGCTCGACGGCGCCGCGGCGATGTCCCTGAACGAGTACGAGTAGTCGGCCAGGTCCACCACCTCCCGCAACGTGCGGTCGGTCTCGTAGGTCATCGTCTGTTTCGCCGCTGGGCTGACGATGAGATGCGTCTCGACGTCGGGCACCGTACGCAGCACCTCGAGCAGCCTTATGCCGTACGCGACACCGCTTGCGCCGGACAACCCGACGACGATCCGCATCGACGACTTCCCTCCGCTTCAGGGTGTGTTCGTAGGAGTAGACCAGGAGAGGTCCTGGACGTAGTCGCCCGGGTCGATCGCGTCCACCAGATCCTGCTTGGCCAACGCGCGTTCGGCGAACTCGACGGGTGGCAGCGGCTTCGTGCAGTCGAAGATGACCTTCGTCTCCATGACGCCCTTCTCCAACCGGTTGTGCCCGTACGAGCTGGGGTTGAGGTGGGCGCCCAGCGCGTTCGGTATCACCTTCATGTCGGTGTCGGCCTGGAAGCGCATCGCCATCGCCCACAGCACTTCCTGCTCGTTGAACGGGTCGATGTCCTCGTCGACGATCACCACGTGCTTGATGTTCGGTTCCGTCGTCATCGCGGCGAACGCCGCCTGCGTGGGCTCGCCGTCGGCCCGCTTGTGCAGTGAGATGTAGCAGAACGACCGTCCGCCGCCTGACCATGGAAGGTTCACGCCCTTGAGGTTCGGGCAGACCGCGCGGATGGCGCGGTACAGCGACCCCATACGGGGGATGGCGCCGAGGATCGTGTGCTCCGGGTGTGCGTTGAACAGGTCCTGGCAGATGGCGTCGCGGCGCATCGTGACGGCAGACACCTCGATGTACGGACGCGGGCCCTGCATGTTGTAGTACCCGGGCCACTCGCCGAACGTGCCCTCGTACTGGCGCTTGCCCGGCTGCAGGTAGCCCTCGATCACGATCTCGGCATGTGCCGGAATCGGCAGGTCCACCGTCTCGCCCCGGACGACCTCGAGCGACTCCCCCATCAGCGAACCACAGAGCTCGAGCTCGTGCCCGGGCCCCGGCACCTTCGCCACCGACGACAGGTAGAACGCGGGATGGTGCCCGATCACCACCGCGATCGGCGTGGCCTCGCCGTGCTCCTCGTAGTCGGCGTGAATGTGACTGCCGTGGTTCGCCGGGTTCACCATGAACCCCAGCTGGCGGGGTCCCTGCAGCTGCAGGCGATACATGCCGGTGTTGACCGCACCCGTGTCGCGTTCCTTCATCACGCTTACGCCGGCGGAGATGTAGCGGCCCGCGTCCTTCTCGCACTTGTGCGTCAGCGGGAGCTTGGTCAGATCCGCCTCGTCGCCGCGCAGGACGACCTCGCGTACCGGCGCGTCCGCCGCGTCGACCCAGCTGATCGGTGTCGGGTTGGACTCGCGCTCGCTGTGCAGGCGCTCGGCCTCGAGCAGGTCCGACACACCCATCGCGATGGCCATGCGCTCGTTCGACGCGTGTAGGTTGATGAGGACGGGCAGGTCGGAACCCTTCACGTCACGGAAGAGTACGGCGGGGAACTGGTTCGAACGCTGGAGTTTCGCGAGCAGCGCGGTGATCTCGTGTTCGGCGTCGACCTGCCTGGTGACCTCCTTGAGGTCACCAGGACGCTGCTTCGCGATCTCGTCCAGGAAGCTGCGCAGGCTCTTCGGCATTGACTCGTCCTTCCGTTACGTGAGGCTCATCTGGTTCCGTTGGTCAAGAAGGCGACAGCGCCCATCCGTTGAGCCGCCTGTTGGCGAATTCCACGATCGTCGACAGCACCACGGCGAGGACGATCACGACGACGGCGACGGCCAGTATCCCCGTCGTGTCGAACGCCCCTTCGTAGCTCTTGTCCAGTGCGGCGAGGCCGAACACCGCGATGAACAGCTCGCCGTTGAACATCCCCTTCACTGCCCGGCCCATGCCCAATCGCAGGCCGGAGAGGATCTCGGGACCGGCGCTCCTGACCGTCACCCAGAAGAACGCGGCCACCGGCCCGGCCCCGAACGACCGTGCCATGTCGTGCAGGGCGCTGCTCGCTCCGGCGACCGCGTTGCGCGTGTTGACCATGATGAACACGGACGCGTAGAGCACGATGACCGCGATGAGCGTGAACGACGACAGGCCGAACAGCACGTACAGCACCGGTACGAGCATGATCGACGGCGCCGCCATCAGGGCGTCCACGTAGACGCGCAGCGCGAAGTTCACGTACTTCGACACTGCCATGAGCGTGCCGATCACGATGCCGGCGACGACGGAGACCAGGTAACCGACCACCAGGTTGGTCACACTCTGCACCAACGGCTCCTGCAGTTTGCCCTGGGCGGCCAGCTCGCCGACGCGCCCGAGGACCGCGTGCAGCGAAGGGAACCAGGAGATGAGGTGCAACGCACCGATGAGCTCCCAGAGTGCCAGGCCGACCACGAGACCGAGCGCCTGCAGGGCGAGCGGGCCTCTCGGCAGCAGGCGCCGGCGGGATCCGGGCGTCAGCATGCGAGCGTCTCCCAGATCTTGTCGCGCATCGAGGTGAACGCCTCGCTCGACTCCTGGCTCCTGGTACGCGGCCGCGGCAGTTCCGGCGTCAGCGTCTCGACGACACGACCGGGCTTGCCGCCCATCACCAGCACCCGGTCGGACAGGAACAGGGCCTCTTCGACGCTGTGCGTGATGAACAACACGGTCTTCTTGTCCCGTTCCCAGATCCGCAGCAGCTCCTCCTGCATGCTCCTGCGGGTGATCTCGTCGAGACTGCCGAACGGCTCGTCCATCAGCAGGACGTCGGGGTCGACGCTCAGGGCACGTGCGATCCCGACCCGTTGGCGCATCCCGCCGGACAGCTCGTGCGGCAGCGCGTCCGCGAACCCGTCGAGCCCGACCATCTCGAGCGCCGCCCTCGCCCGGCGGCGGCGCTCGGCCCGGCCGACGCCTTGCAGCTTCAAGCCGAACGCGACGTTGTCGAGCGAGCTCGCCCACGGCAGCAACGCGAAGTCCTGGAACACCACCGCGCGTTCCCTGCCGGGACCGGTGACCGCCTTGCCGTCCACCTCGATGGTGCCGGCGTCCACGTCGAGCAGGCCCGCGACGGAGCGGAGCAGGCTCGTCTTGCCGCAACCGCTCGGCCCGACGATCGACACGAACTCGGCGCGCGCGATCTCGAAGGTCACGTCACCCAGCACGGGGACGACGCTCGCCCGTCCCCGGGTCTCACGGACGAAGGACTTCGCGAGTCCGCTCACCCGTACCGCCACGTCTGTGCTCATGACCGGGCCCGCCACTGTCCGCTGAGTCCGTCCTGGGCACGCTGCAGCAATGCCATCATCGCCACGCCCTGCGCCACGATCAGGAACGTCACGGCGAACACGCTCGCGGCGTCGAACTTCGCCTGTGCGTCCTGGATCAGCCTGCCGATACCGACAGCCAGGAACGTCAGCTCGATGATGACCATGCCCGTGAGGGCGTGCGCGAGTCCCTGACGCAGTCCGTTGAAGATTGCGGGAACGCTCGCCGGCAGGACCACCTCGCGCCACACCGCTCCGGACGACCCGCAGTAGGACCGCGTCATGGAGACGAGTGCACCGGGCACGGTTGCCGATCCGGTACGGGTCGGCACGACGACGAACGGCAGCCCGAAGATGGCGATCACGGCCACCCGCGCCCAGAACGTCGGGCCGAGAACCACGATGACGAGCGGCATGAACACGGCTGTCGGAGTGACGACGGCGATGTCGAGATAGCCGGACACCAGCCCGTCGACCGTGCGGTGCCGGCCGACGTAGAGACCCAGCGGTATGCCGGCGGCCACGGCGATCGCGAACCCGAGGAGCAACGCGCTCTCGCTCGTCCACAGCGCGTGCCAGAACCGGACGGACGCGAGTACCCGGACGACGGCACCGACGAAGTCGGTGAACGTCGGTAGCAGCACGCTGCCACCGGTCCGTGCGGCCGCGCCCATCTGCCACAGGAGCGCGCAGACCGCGCCGACGCCGAGTGGCAGGACGACCGCCGCGGTCCGTTCGACGCGCCGACGTCGTCGCCACTTCGCGAGCAACGCGGGTTGGGCGACCCCGGTTTCGATGGCACTGCCGGCGGCGGTCAACACGTGGTCGCCTTCGACTTGCCGATCTTCGCCAGCACCTTGTTCATCGCGGTCTTGTCGACGAGCTTCGACGTGCTGACGTCGGTGGGGTTGAAACCGGCCTTTCCGAACGTCTTCAGCGAGTCGGCGATGTTCGCGTCGTCGAGTCCGCCGTTCGCACAGAACAGCTTGTGCGAGATGAAGTAGTCGGCGACCTCTTTCACGTTCGCGGGTATGGCGTTCCCCAACAGGGCCTTCGTCTGTGTCTCAGCGGACTGCGGATTCGCGTACAGGCCGCGGATCGCCTGCAACTGCGCGGTCAGGAACGCCTGGACGACGTCCGGGTGCTGCTTCAGCATCGCCTGGTTGGTCAGGACGACGTCCCGTCCCACGTCCGGCAGCTCGGTGGCGAACGAGGTCAGCTCATGGAACTTGCTCGAGTCCTTCGCCAGGACCTGCACGGCGTCGGTGGCCTGTAGGGGCGTGGCGTCGAGCCGGCCTGCCACGAGCGACTGACGACGAAGCGTGGAGTCAGCGGTGATGATGGTGTGCGGCTTGACTCCTGGGCACTGCTCGTTGAAGTAGAGGTCGACGTAGGCGGTGGACACGCCCTTCGTGGAGAACAGCCCGACGTTCTTGCCGTCCAGCTGCTTGCAGTTGTTGATCGCCGACTTGGCGAGGAACGTCCACTGGTTGTTGCTCCTCGTACCGACCACCCTGATGCCCGGGAGCTTCCCCAGAGCACTCGCCGCCTGGGGAACCGGCACCGACATGAACTGGATCTTGTTCTGCGACAAGGCCTGCAACGCCAGGTCGGTGCCGCTGAACTGAATGTCCTTCTTCACGTCGTAGGTCTTGGCGAGCTTCTTCAT
>JAFMQP010000165.1 GCA_017354575.1 Acidothermales bacterium
GTAGCGCTGGCCGAACGGGTGCTTCGGCGTGCCCTCGAGCGCCTGTTCCATCATCTGCTTCCAGATCGGCGCGGCGTCGGCGCCGAAGCCCTTGGCGGTGCGCGGCCCGAGGTCCGCGCCACGCAGCCGGTGGTGCGCCGTGCTCTTGGGCGAGTACAGCGCGATCGACGTGGCGAGGTCGGGTGTGTACCCGGTGAACCAGCCCGCGGCCTGCTTGTCGGTGGTGCCCGTCTTGCCGGCGGCCGGCCGGCCGATGCTGTTGCCCTTCGCCGTGCCGCGGGTGAGCACGGGTTTCATCGCCGCGACGACGCCGTCCGCGACGTGCCCGCTGAGCGCCTTCGAGCAGTAGGCGGTGAGGCCGGGAATGTCCTTGCCCGTGGAGCCCTCGACCGACTCGAACGGGTTCGGCCTGCAGTAGGTGCCGTCGGCCGCGAACGTGGCGTACGCGGACGCCACGTGCAGCGGGTCGACCTCGTCGGCGCCGAGCGTCAGGGACGGGAAGTCGCCGAGCGACTTGCCGTCGCTGCGCTTCATGCCGAGCTTCTTGGCCATCCGCCACACCTTGCACAGCCCGACCTGGTGCTCGAGCGTGACGAAGAAGGTGTTGACGGACTTCACCGTGCCCTCGACGAGGTTCATCTTCCCGTGCTCGGACTCGCCGGCGGCGTTGCCGACGTGCGGGTACGAGATGGACTCGCCGTCGCACGCCTTGAACCCGCGCATGTTGCTGATGCTGCCCGGGGCGTTGATCGTGTGGCTGAGCGGCATGCCGGACTGCAACGCGGCGGCGAGGGTGAACGCCTTGGCGTTGGACCCGTACTGCGCGCCGCTGCCGCCGCCGTGCGCGCGGTCGACGGCGGGGTTGAAGTTGAGCTGCTTCTTCTTCGGATGCCTGGCGGTCGTGTAGTTCTTCGATATCACCATCGCCCGTACTGCACCTGTGCCCGGCTCGATGCTCACCAGTGACGCGGCGATCGACGACGACTTGTACACGTTGTGGCGAACGGCCTTGACCGCGGCCTGCTGCGACTTCGGGTCGAGTGTGGTGCGGACGGTCAGCCCGTCCTTGTACAGCGCGTTCAAGCGGGCGTGGTACGTCTTGCCGAACGCCGGGTCGAGCAGGATCTCCTGTGCGACGTACTCGCAGAAGAAACCGAGCGTGTCGCCGGCCGCCGAGCACCCGTTCCCCGTCGACCGGATCTTCAAGCCGAGTGGCGCCTTCTTCGCGGAGTCGGCGAGCGTCTGGGTGATCGCGTGCGTGTCCGCCATCCGCTGCAGCACGGTGTCGCGGCGCAGCTTGGCGGTACGCGGGTGCCTGATCGGGTCGTACGCGTACGGGCTGCGCACGATTCCCGCGATCAACGCCGACTGTGCGAGCGTCAGATCCTTCGCGCTCGTCGAGAAGTAGTGCTCCGCGGCGGACTCGATGCCGTATGCGCCGCTGCCGAAGTACGCGATGTTGAGATACCGCTCGAGGATCTCGTCCTTGGAGTACCTCTGCTCCAGCGCCGACGCGTACCGCAGCTCCTGCACCTTGCGTGCGTAACCCTCGATCCCGGTGCGGTTGGTGACCTTGCGCACCTCCGCGGGCGTCTGCGCCTGCTCGACCTGGACGAGCTTGACGTACTGCTGCGCGAGGGTCGAGCCGCCCTGGACGTTGTCGCCCGTCTGGTTCTGGATCAGGGCGCGCAGCGTGCCCTCGTAGTCGATCGGGCCGTGCTGGTAGAACCGCGAGTCCTCGATCGCGACGATCGCCTTCCGCATGATCGGGGCGACGTCGCTGAGCCGCACGTTCACCCGGTTCTCGTCGTAGAACGTCGCGATCAGGTTGCCGTTCCTGTCGACCATCCGGGTCCGTTGCGGCAGCGGTGGCGTGGCGAGCTCGCTCGGCATCGACTGGAAGCTGTCGGCCGCGGACTTCCCCGCGAGCCCCGCACTGCCGATCGCGGGGAGCGCGATCCCTGCCGTCATCAACCCCGCGACCATGCCGATCACGAGCAGCAGCGCGATCTTGCGCCCTGCCCGTCTGCGTGAACGGCGACGCGGCACGTTTCCATGGTGCGTCGCGAACCTGAGAGGGGACTAGTGCCTTTCAGGTGAACTCGTCGGCGGGCGCCGCCGCAACGAGCAGGGTCTTGCCCACTGTGGCGCGGGACTCGATCGCGGCGTGCGCGTCGGCCGCCCGCTCGAGCGGGAACCGCTGCCCGATCACCGGACGCAGCCGCCCGTTCGCGCGTCCGCGAGTGCCTGGTCGGTGAGCGCGCGCAGCTCGTCCGGCGTGCCGGACGCCCGCACCAGCTCGACGCCTCGCTGGCTCGCCCGTTCCTCGGAGACTCCGGCCCACTCGCCGCTCGCCAGGGCCGTAGCTCAGCATCCGGCCGCCGGGTCCGAGCAGCTCGAAGGCGGCCCGCCCGACCGCGCCGCCCACACCGTCGAAGACGACGTCGAGCGGGCCGGCCGCGTCACGCACCGTGCCCGTCCAGCCGGGCTCGCGGTAGTCGACGGCGACGTCCGCACCGAGGTCGAAGGCCAGCCTGGTCTTCGGCTCACCGTCCGCGGCCGCCACGACCCACGCGCCGGCCGCCGTGGCGAGCTGGACGAGCAGCGTCCCGACGCCGCCTGCCGCCGCCTCGACCAGGACGCGGTCACCGTCGCGCAGGCCCGCCGCCCGGACGAGGAGCAGGGCGGTCCGCCCGTCCGCCATGACGGCGACCGCCGTGTCCAGGCCCAACCCGTCCGGCACGTCGACCACGGCGGCGGCCTCGACCGCGACGCGCTCCGCGTACCCGCCGGACCCGCCCGTGCCCGCGACGACCCTGCGGCCGACGAGGCCGCCGTCCACCCCGGCGCCCACCGCCGTGACGACGCCGCCCACACCGTTGCCCATCACCATCGGCGGTTCGGGCGTGAACGGGCCGAAGCCGGTGGCGCGGAACTGCGTCTCGACGAAGGTCACCTTGGCGTAGGCGACGTCCACGACGACCTGGCCCGGGCCGGGCGTCGGATCCGGCGCGTCGCCGGGGACGAGGACGTCCGGACCGCCGAGCTCGGTCAACCACACCACGCGCACGGACATCAGCGTGCAACCTGAAGCGGACGTGAGGTCAAGCCTGCCCTGTGGACGGTTTCCGCCCGGCTGGGCGTCGTCCACAGATGCCGTCAGGACCGCCCGCGAGGAGCGTCCACGGGGCTAGCTTCGCCGGCATGGCGAGCAAGAGGAACGAGCAACGTGCGGCGTCGGCGGCGCGCGTCGGCCGCGTGCTGCCCCCGGCGGGCGGTGGATGGGTGCCGACCGGGGAGACGATCGACGACGAGGCCGAGGCGGCCGACGGTGCCGAGGTGGACGAGGACCCGGCCGGCCAGGAGCCGGCGGGGCTGCCGCCGCCGAGCCTGCGCGAGACGCTGCGGGCCGCGGCGCTCGACCGGCTGCCGCCGACGCTGCGTGGCGTGCGTGTCGGCCCGGGTCGCCGCGGCCTGTACGCCCTGCTGGTGGTCGCGCTGCTCGCCGTCGCCGTCGGCGGTGCGTCGTGGTGGCGGTCCCGGTCGGTGCCGAGCGCGCTGCCACCGGTCGCGGTGCGCAGCGTGGCCCCCAGCGGCGCCACCGCCGCGTCCTCAGCCACGTCCACGCCACGTCTGATCGTCGTGGACGTCGTCGGCAAGGTCCGGCGTCCCGGCATCGTCAGGCTGCCCGACGGCTCGCGGGTGTACGACGCGATCCGCGCCGCGGGCGGCGTGAAAGGCCGCGCCGACACGAGCGGGCTGAACCTGGCCAGGAGGCTCGTCGACGGTGAGCAGGTCGTCGTCGGCGTGGCGGCGAGCCCGGGCGCCAGCCCGCCCGTGGGCGGCTCGTCCAGCACGGCCCCGGGCGCCAAGGTCGACCTCAACACCGCCACGCTCGAGCAGCTCGACGGCCTGCCCGGCGTCGGGCCCGTGCTCGCGCAGCGCATCCTCGACTACCGCACCAAGATCGGCAGCTTCGCGTCCGTGTCCCAGCTGAACGAGGTCTCCGGCATCGGGCCCGCGCGTTACGCCGACCTCGAGCCGCTGGTGACGGTATGAGCGCGCCGGCGGTCGCCGAGCGGCCGGACCTGCGTCTCGCCGCACCCGCGCTGGGCAGCTGGCTCGTCGCGCTGGTCACGCTCGGCACGTCCGTTCGGGTGGCCGCCGTGGTGGCCGCGTGCTGCGCCGCGATGTGCGGTGCCGCGCTCGTCGCCGGCCGGCGGCTGCCATCGCGGGCGCGGCACACGGTACCGGCGACGTTCGCGTGCGCGGCCGCGGTCGCGGCGTGCGTCGCGTCCCACCTGATGACGCTCGCGTCGGGACCGTTGCCGGCTCTCGCCGCCCGTGCGGGCGACGCGCGGGTCGAGCTCGTGGTCTCCGGCGATCCCGCGGTGGGCGACGAGTCGGGACCGGTCTGGGACCGAGGCCGGACCGTCACCGTTCCCGCGACGCTCCGCGTGCTCACCGTGCCGCGCGGGACGTACCGCGGGCGGCAGCCCGTCGTGCTGTTCAGCCGGGCCAGGGGATGGTCCTCGCTGACGCCAGGCCAGCGGGTCTCCGCGTCGGTATCGGCGGCGAGGCCGCGGGATCGGGGTGAGATCGCGGCGACGCTGTTCGCGCGGGCGCCGCCGCGGCTGCTCGGTCGGCCGCCGTTCGTCCAGCGGGTCGCGGCCGGCCTGCGTGCAGGGCTGCGTGACTCGGTCGCGCGGCTGCCGGCGGACGAGCGTGGCCTGGTGCCCGGTCTCGTCGTCGGTGACACATCACGGCTGTCCGACGAGCTGAAGGAGGAGTTCAAGCAGACCGGCCTCACCCACCTGCTCGCGGTGTCCGGTGCGAACATCGCGATCGCCAGCGGCGCGATCCTCGCCGTCGGGCGTCGGGCGCGGCTCCCGCCGCGGGCGCTCGCGACCGTCGGAGCCGTCGGGATCGTCGGGTTCGTCGTGCTGGCACGGCCGGAGCCGAGCGTGTTGCGCGCCGCGGTGATGGGCGGTATCGCGATGCTCGCGCTGGGGACTGGACGCCGTCATCGCGGCCTTCCGGCGCTGTTCGCCGCGGTCCTGCTGCTCGTCTGCCTGAGCCCGTCGCTGGCGCGGTCGTACGGGTTCGCGCTGTCGGTGCTCGCGACGCTCGGCCTGCTGGTGCTCGCGCCGCCGTGGCGCGACCGGCTGGTCGCGCGCGGCTGCCCGCGCCGGCTCGCGGAGGCCCTCGCCGTTCCGGCGGCGGCACAGGTTATGTGCGGACCGGTGATCGTGCTGCTCGCCGCGCAGGTGAACGTGCTCGGCGTGCTCGCCAACCTGCTGGCGGCGCCCGCGGTGCCACCCGTCACGATCCTCGGGGTCCTCGCGACGGCGGTGCACCCGTTGTTCCCGCCCGCCGCCCGGTTGCTCGGCTGGTGCGCCTGGCTGCCCACATGGTGGCTGGTGCACGTCGCCCGGTACGTCGCCGCTCTGCCCGGCGCGTCGGTAGGCTGGCCCGGCGGCGTGGCCGGGGCGGTCGCTCTCGCCGGGCTCACGGTCGTGGCGTTCCTCGCGCTGCCGCATCGACGGGTGCGACGCGTGGTCGCCGTGGCGGTCACCGGGTTCGTGGTCGCGTCCGGCGCACTCCGCGTCGTCTCGCCGACCTGGCCACCGTCCGGCTGGCGGCTGCTCGCCTGCGACGTCGGGCAGGGGGACGCCATGCTGCTGGAGGTCGCGGCGCACACTGCCGTGGTCGTCGACACCGGTCCCGACGCCGCGTTGATGGAGGCGTGCCTCGACCGGGTCGGCGTGCGCCGGGTCCCGTTGCTGCTGATCACGCACATGCACGCCGACCACGCCTCGGGAGTACCCGCGGTGTTCGTCGGGCGGAAGGTCGACGCCGTGGCCACCGGCGCGCTGGAGGTGCCCGCCGACCAGTGGCGCCGGGTCACCGCGACCGCCGCGGCGGCCGGCATCCGGGTCACCCAGCCGACCGCGGGCGCCGTCTGGCGGATCGGCGCGCTCACCCTCCGCGTGCTGTGGCCGCCGGCCGGGTACACCGATCCCACCGTCTTCGCGGACGACGCGAGTCCGGACGGCTCGGCGCCGAACAACGCGAGCCTCGTCGTCCGTGCGTCTTGGCCCGGCCTGTCCATGCTGCTGACCGGCGACGTCGAGCCGCCGGTGCAGGAGCGCATCCTGGACTCCGGAGCGGACCTGCGCGCGGACGTGCTGAAGGTGCCACACCACGGGTCGGCTCGGCAGGAGCCTCGTTTCCTCGCCGCCACCGGGGCGCGGGTCGCGGTCATCTGCGTCGGCGCCGACAACGACTACGGTCATCCCGCGCCGCCGACGCTGCGTGCGCTGGCCGCCGACGGCATGCGCGTGCTGCGTACGGACCAGGACGGCGACGTCGCGATCCTGGAGACCGCCCAGGGGCGGCTGGCGTTCGCGACGCGGGCGAACGCCGACGTGTCGGGCCGCGCGCCGCCGTGACCGAGTCGGGCGGCGGGTGTCGTCCGGTCGTGCGATGCTGGGCCCGTGCCGAAGAGAGCCGACGACCCGCTGGCTCCGGTGACCCTGGTGACCGGGGGTGAGGAACTCCTCGTCGACCGGGCGGTGGCCGAGGTGGTCGCGGTCGCGCGGGCGGACCAGCCGGGCACCCAGACCCACGACCTCGTCGCCACCGAGGTGGAGCCGGGACGGCTCGCCGAGCTGACCAGCCCGTCGCTGTTCGGTGAGCGCCGGGTCATGGTGCTGCGCGGCGTCGAGGCGGCGGGCAAGGCGATGGTCGCCGCGATCGGGGAGCTGCTGCGTGACCCGCCGGACGACGTGATCCTCGTCCTCGTGCATGCGGGCGGCAACCGGGGCAAGGCCCTCCTCGAGGCGGTGGCCGAGGCGGGCGCGCGAAAGGTCGACTGCCCGCCGGTGAGGCAGTACCGCGACCGGCTCGACTTCGTCGCGGCGGAGGCGCGCCGGGCCGGCGGCTCGATGTCCTCGGACGGGGCGAGGGCACTGCTGGACGCCGTCGGCACCGACCTGCGCGAGCTGGCCATGGCGTGTGCGCAGCTGGTCGCCGACACCGGCCCCGGCCCGGACGGCACGGTGCGGATCGACGCCGGAGTCGTGGCGCGGTACTACACGGGCAGGGCAGAGGCGACCAGCTTCACCGTCGCCGACCGCGCGGTCGAGGGACGGACGGCGGATGCGCTCGAGCAGCTGCGCTGGGCGCTCGCCGTCGGCGTGGCACCGGTGCTGGTGACGAGCGCGCTCGCCCAGGGGGTGCGGTCGGTCGCCAAGGTCCGGGCGGCGAAGAGCACCCGCCCGGCCGACCTGGCCCGTGAGCTCGCCATGCCGACGTGGAAGGTCGACCGCGCCCGCAAGCAGGCCCGTACCTGGACCGACGCCGCCATCACCGCGTCCCTGCACGCCATCGCCGAGGCGGACGCGCAGGTGAAGGGCGAGGCGGCGGACGCGTCGTACGCGCTGGAGCGGGCAGTGGTCACGGTCGCCAGGGCTGCGCGCGGCTGACCGGCTGAGCGCGGCTTCCCACGACGAACCAGGGTTTCCCACGATCTGCAGGTCGCGTGAAGCCCTGGTTGATCATGAGAACATGATCAACCAGGGTCGTGCCGACGAGTTCGGGGCGAGCCGAGGAGTACGGCGTTACTTGCCGATGGCGGCGGCCCGCTTGGCGAGGGCCGACTTGCGGTTGGCCGCGGCGTTCTTGTGGATGACGCCCTTGGTGGCGGCCTGGTCGAGCTTACGGCTCGCGGCCGCGAGCAGCTCGGCTGCCTGCTCGGCGTCGCCGCCGGAGGCCGCCTCACGGAACTTGCGCACCGACGACCTGAGCGAGGAACGCACGGCCTTGTTGCGCTGCCGGGCGGCCTCGTTCTGCTTGTTCCGCTTGATCTGGGACTTGATGTTCGCCACGCGCGAGCCTCGGTGATCTTTCCGCTGGTTTACTGAGTACTGGCGCGGCGAGCGCCACGCGACGGCCCAGGTTACCAGCCGAGCCGCCGCCGCAGCCAATCGCCTTCACGAACGCGCGGGTGCCGTCGGCCCAGCCGAGCCGCGCCGCCACGCCGGCGGAGAAGGCCCCCGACCTGAGTCGCCGCCTCCGCGGGCGGCGTCGCGAGCCGCGCGGCCGTGTTCGTCATCCTCGCGCACGTCGTTGGTGACAACGGGATTGGCGACTGCGGGCGTCACGCTGAGTGGGGACGCCGTATCCCGGAGCCCGACGAGCAGCCGTCGGTATACGCGGACCCGCTCGATCGCCTGAGCGGATCGCGTCGCCGG
>JAFMQP010000166.1 GCA_017354575.1 Acidothermales bacterium
CCGCCGGCAGCATGCCGTCGGCGCGCAGCTGCGCGATGCTCGTTCCGAGCATGACCCGGGCCGCCGCCTTGGCCAGCGGCACGCCGGTGGCCTTCGAGACGAACGGCACCGTGCGGGACGCGCGGGGGTTCGCCTCCAGCACGTACAGCACGTCGGACGCGAGCGCGTACTGCACGTTGAGCAGACCGCGTACGTGCACGCCGCGTGCGATCGCCTCGGTGGACTCGCGGATCCGCTCGATGACCTCCTGGCCGAGCGTCGTCGGCGGCAGCGCGCACGCGGAGTCGCCGGAGTGGATGCCGGCCTCCTCGATGTGCTCCATCACGCCGCCGAGATACAGCTCCTCGCCGTCGAAGAGCGCGTCGACGTCGATCTCGACGGCGTCGTCGAGGAACCGGTCGACGAGCACCGGGTGCTCCGGCGACACCTCGGTGGCGCGTTCGATGTAGGCCCGCAGCCACTCGTCGTCGTAGACGATCTCCATGCCGCGCCCGCCGAGAACGTACGAGGGTCGCACCAGCACCGGGTAGCCGATCTCGTCCGCGATCGCCTTGGCCTCGGCGAACGACGACGCGGTGCCGTGCTTCGGCGCGGGCAGCGACGCGGCCGCGAGCACGTGCCCGAACGAGCCGCGGTCCTCGGCGAGGTGGATGCTCTCCGGGGACGTGCCGACGATCGGCACACCGGCGTCGGCGAGCGCCTTCGCCAGGCCCAGCGGCGTCTGCCCGCCGAGCTGGACGATGACCCCGACGACCTCACCGGTCTCCTGCTCGGCGTGTACGACCTCGAGCACGTCCTCCAGCGTGAGCGGCTCGAAGTACAGCCGGTCGCTGGTGTCGTAGTCGGTCGAGACCGTCTCCGGGTTGCAGTTGACCATGACGGTCTCGTAGCCGTCGGCCTGCAGTGCCATCGACGCGTGCACGCAGGAGTAGTCGAACTCGATGCCCTGGCCGATCCGGTTCGGCCCGGAGCCGAGGATGACGACCTTCTTCCGGTCGCCCGCAGGCACCTCCGTCTCCTCGTCGTAGCTGGAGTAGAGGTACGGCGTCCGCGCCGCGAACTCCGCGGCGCAGGTGTCGACCGTCTTGTAGACGGGACGGACGCCGAGCGCCTGCCGCAGCGCGCGCACCAGCAGTTCGTCGATCCCGCGGATCCGGGCCAACTGCCGGTCGCCGAAGCCGTGCCGCTTCGCGCGCCGCAGCAGCGGCTCGTCGAGGTCGCGTGCGGCGGCGATTTCACCCGCGATCTCGTCGAGCAGCAGGAGCTGGTCGAGGAACCACGGATCGATGCGGGTGGCGTCGTACAGCTCGTCGAGCGTCGCGCCGGCGCGCAGCGCCTGCTGGATCGTGACCAGCCGCCCGTCGTGCGGCGTCCGGCACCGGCGGAGCAGCTCGTCCTTGTCGCCGGGCTCCCCGTGCCAGTCGAACGACGACCCGGTGCGCTCCAGCGAACGCAACGCCTTCTGCAGCGCCTCGGTGAAGCACCGGCCGATCGCCATCGCCTCGCCGACGGACTTCATGTGCGTGGTGAGCTCGGGGTCCGCGCCTGGGAACTTCTCGAACGCGAACCGCGGCACCTTCACGACGACGTAGTCGAGCGTCGGCTCGAAGCTGGCCGGCGTCTCCTGCGTGATGTCGTTGCGGATCTCGTCCAGCGTGTAGCCGATCGCGAGCCGCGCGGCGATCTTCGCGATCGGGAAGCCGGTGGCCTTGGACGCCAGCGCGCTGGACCGCGACACCCGCGGGTTCATCTCGATGACGACCATCCGGCCGTCCTCCGGGTTCACCGCGAACTGGATGTTGCAACCGCCGGTGTCGACGCCGACCGCGCGGATCACGTCGATCGCGACGTCGCGCATGTGCTGGTACTCGCGGTCGGTCAGCGTCATCGCGGGCGCGACCGTGACGGAGTCGCCGGTGTGCACGCCCATCGGGTCGACGTTCTCGATCGAGCAGACCACCACCACGTTGTCGTGATGGTCGCGCATCAGCTCGAGCTCGTACTCCTTCCAGCCGAGCACGCTCTCCTCGATGAGCACCTCGGACGTCGGGCTCGCCCGCAGCCCGGCGGACGCGATCCGGCGCAGCCCCGTCTCGTCGTGGGCCATGCCCGAGCCGGTGCCGCCGAGCGTGAACGAGGGCCGCACGACGACGGGATAGCTCAGCTCGTCGGCGGCCGCGAGACACTCGTCGAGGGTGTGGCAGACGACGCTCTTCGGCGACTCGGCGCCGATCGAGGCGACGATCTCCTTGAACCGCTCGCGGTTCTCCCCCGCCTGGATCGCCTCGACGGACGCGCCGATCAGCTCCACCTCGTACTTCTCCAGCACGCCGTTCTCGTACAGCGCCACCGCGGTGTTCAGCGCGGTCTGCCCGCCGAGCGTCGCGAGCACCGCGTCGGGACGCTCCTTGGCGATGACCTGCTCGACGACCTCGGGCGTGATCGGCTCGACGTACGTGGCGTCGGCGAACTCCGGGTCGGTCATGATGGTCGCCGGGTTGCTGTTGACCAGGCTGACCCGCAGCCCCTCCGCACGCAACACGCGGCAGGCCTGCGTACCGGAGTAGTCGAACTCGCACGCCTGCCCGATCACGATCGGGCCGGAGCCGATGACCAGCACGCTCGACAGGTCGGCTCTCCTAGGCATCGGCGGTCGTCTCCATCAGGTCGCGGAACCGGTCGAACAGGTACGCCGCGTCGTGCGGCCCGGCCGCCGCCTCCGGGTGGTACTGCACGGAGAACGCCGGCACGTCCAGGCAGCGCAGCCCCTCCACCACGTCGTCGTTGAGGCACACGTGGCTCACCTCGGCGCGGCCGTACGGCGTGTCGACGGGGCCGGAAAGCGGCGCCTCGACGGCGAACCCGTGGTTGTGCGCCGTGACCTCCACCCGGCCGGTGGCGAGGTCCCTGACCGGCTGGTTGATGCCCCGGTGCCCGTAGCGCAGCTTGTAGGTGCCGAACCCGAGCGCGCGGCCGAGCACCTGGTTGCCGAAGCAGATCCCGAAGACGGGAACCCGCCGGTCGAGCAGCCCGCGGACGAGCTCGACCTGCGCGTCGGCGGTGGCTGGATCGCCCGGCCCGTTCGCGAGGAACACGCCGTCGGGCTCGACCGCGAGCACGTCGTCGATGCCCGCGGCGGCGGGGAGGACGTGGGTCTCGACGCCGCGCTCGGCCAGCCGGCGTGGCGTCATCGACTTGATGCCGAGGTCGAGCGCGGCGATGCGGAACCGCCGCCCGCCGTCGGCCGGGACGACGTACGGCTCGGCCGTGCTCACCTCCTCACAGAGCTGCGCGCCGACCATGGCCGGGCTGCCGAGCACGGCCTCGTGCAGCGTCTCGGCGGGACGGCGGGCGGCGTCGCCGCTGAACACCCCCGCGCGCATCGCACCGCGCTCCCTGATGTGCCTGGTGACCGCCCGGGTGTCGACCGACCTGATCGAGACCACGCCCTGGTCGCGCAGGTAGCCGTCGAGGTCGCCCGTCGACCGCCAGCTGGACGCGCGCCGCGCCGGGTCGCGCAGCACGTACCCCGCGACCCACACCCGGCGCGACTCCGGGTCGTCGGTGTTGACGCCGGTGTTGCCGATGTGCGGCGCGGTCATCACCACGATCTGCCGGTGGTACGACGGGTCGGTCAGCGTCTCCTGGTAACCGGTCATGCCCGTGGCGAACACGATCTCGCCGAACGTCTCGCCGACCGCGCCGTACCGCTCACCGCGGAACGTGCGTCCGTCCTCGAGCACGAGCACGGCGCCGTCCCGGCCGGTCACGGCCGGCGTCCCATCTGCGAAAGACTCCTCGCCCACACGTCACTTTCCTCTGCCCGGTCGAGCCGGACGATCGTCTCCAGCGGTCGCCCGCCATGTTGCCAGCGGATCACCAGGGTCTGGCCGCGCACTTCGGCCATCCGCAGGTCGTGCTGCTCGATGAGCACGTCGTCGATCCCGCGGCGGTCCAGGATCAGCCCCTCGCCCGCGAGCACCAGCCGCACGCGGCCGCGGCGGCCGAGCCCGCGGTTGCGCACCGGCGGGCCGCGGTAGACGTTGGTGCCCTCGTACGTGCCGTCCGCCGGTGGACGCAGCGCCCGCGGGTACGACGGCGGCCGCGCGACCGGCGGGAACCCGTCCGCCGTGCCGCCACGCCCCCGCGCCCACCCCGGCCAGGCGAACAGCAGCACCAGCACCACCACGAGTAGCACCGCGCCGACCACGATCAGCACCAGCCCAGGCACCGCGACCATACTCACGCTGGGGACCCCCACCGTGGTCCTGGCACCTGTCGGGGACCCCACGTGGGGTCATCACCGCATTGGGGGTCCCCAGTCGGGCGGCGGTCGCTCATACCGGCTTGCCCTCCAGGACGGTGGGCCGCCCACGCAGGAACGTCGCCACCACCCGGCCGGGCAGCTCCCGGCCGGCGTACGGCGTGTTGCGGCTGCGGGACGCGAGCCGCGCGGGGTCGACGACCCACCGTGCCGACGGGTCGTAGAGGACGACGTTGGCCGGCTCGCCGGCCGCGAGCGGGCGCCCGTGCCCAGCGAGGCGGCCGATGGCGGCGGGCCGGGCCGACGTCCGCTCGGCGACGCCCGCCCAGTCGAGCAGGCCGGTGTCGACCATCGCCTCCTGCACCGCGGACAGCGCGGTCTCGAGCCCGAGCATGCCGGGCGCCGCGGCGGGCCACTCGGCCTCCTTGTACTCCAGCGAGTGGGGCGCGTGGTCGGTGGCGACGCAGTCGACGGTGCCGTCGGCGAGCGCCTCGCGCAGCGCGTGGACGTCCTCGGCGGTGCGAAGCGGCGGGTTGACCTTGTACAGCGGGTCGTAGCTACGGGCGAGCTCCTCGGTGAGCATCAGGTGGTGCGGCGTCACCTCGGCCGTGACCTGCCAGCCCTTCGCCTTCGCCCACCTGACGATCTCCACCGACCCCGCGGTGGAGACGTGGCAGACATGCACCCGCGACCGCACGTGCCCGGCGAGCAGGGCGTCGCGCGCGACGACCGCCTCCTCGGCGACGGCGGGCCAGCCGCGCAACCCGAGGACTCCCGACAGCGCGCTCTCGTTCATCTGCGCGCCCTCGGTGAGCCGCGGCTCCTGCGCGTGCTGGGCGACCACCCCGTCGAACGCCTTGACGTACTCGAGCGCCCGCCGCATCAGTACGGCGTCCGAGACGCAGTCGCCGTCGTCGCTGAACACCCGCACCCGGGCGGCGGAGTCGGCCATCGCGCCCAGCTCCGCGAGCCGACTGCCCGCGCGGCCGACGGTGACCGCGCCGATCGGCTGCACGTCGGCGTAACCCGCCTCGCGCCCCAGCCGCCACACCTGCTCGACGACGCCTGCGGTGTCGGCGGCGGGGTCGGTGTTCGGCATGGCGAAGACCGCCGTGTACCCGCCGGCCGCCGCGGCGCGGGTGCCGGTCTCGACGGTCTCGGCGTCCTCCCTGCCCGGTTCGCGCAGGTGGGTGTGCAGGTCGACCAGGCCGGGCAGCGCCACGAGCCCGTCGCCGTCGACGACCTCCGCACCGGCGGCGTCCAGGCCGGGACCGGTCTCGGTGATGCGCCCCTCGTCGAGCAGCAGGTCGGCCGGCTCGCAGCCGAGCGGCCGTACGCCCCTCAGCAGGAACCTCGTCACGCGACCACCTCCTCGGCCTCGGGCTCGGCGCCGATCGCAGGTTCCGCACCGCCGAGCAGCAGGTAGAGCACCGCCATCCGCACCGAGACGCCGTTGGCGACCTGCTCGGTGACGGTGGACCGCATCGAGTCGGCGACCTCCGCGGCGATCTCCATGCCGCGGTTCATCGGTCCCGGGTGCATCACGATCGCATGCTCCGGCAGGCTCGCCATCCGCCGCGCGTCCAGCCCGTACCGCCGGCTGTACTCGCGAGCGCTCGGGAAGAACGCCGCGTTCATCCGCTCCTGCTGCACCCGCAGCATCATCACCACGTCGCACTTCGGCAGCACGGCGTCGAGGTCGTAAGACGTCGCGGACGGCCACGCCTCGACGCCCACGGGCAGCAGCGTCGGCGGGCCGACCAGCGTGACCTCCGCGCCGGCCGTCGCGAGCAGCAGCACGTTCGAGCGCGCCACCCGGCTGTGCAGGACGTCGCCGACGATCACCACCCGCAGCCCCTCGAGCCGGCCGAGCCGCTCGCGCATCGTGTACGCGTCGAGCAGCGCCTGGGTCGGGTGCTCGTGCGTACCGTCACCGGCGTTGATGACGCTGCCCCCGATCCAGTTGGTGAGCCGCAGCGGCGTGCCGGACGCCTGGTGCCGGACGATGACCGCGTCCGCGCCCATCGCCTCCAGGGTCAGCGCGGTGTCCTTCAGGCTCTCGCCCTTGGCGACGCTCGAACCCTTGGCGGAGAAGTTGATCACGTCCGCGGACAGCCGCTTCGCGGCGACCTCGAACGAGGTCCGGGTGCGGGTGGAGTCCTCGAAGAACAGGTTGACCGCGGTCCGGCCACGCAGCGTCGGCAGCTTCTTCACCGGCCGGCTGGCGACCTTGGCCAGCTCGGCCGCGGTGTCGAGCACCAGCGTGACGTCGTCGCGGCTGAGGTCGCCCGCCGACAGCAGGTGCCGCTTCATCGCCCGTCCTCCCCGGCATGCTCGATCAGCACGACGTCGCGTCCGTCGCGTTCGGTGAGCAGTACCCGCACCGTCTCGGCGCGCGCCGTGGGCAGGTTCTTGCCGATGTAGTCGGGGCGGATGGGCAGCTCCCTGTGGCCGCGGTCGACGAGCACCGCGAGCTGAACCGCGCGGGGGCGGCCGAGGTCCTCGAGCGCGGTGAGCGCGGCGCGGACGGTGCGGCCGGAGAACAGCACGTCGTCGACGAGGACGACCAGCTTGCCGTCGACGCCGCCGGGCGGTACCTCCGTGTGCTCAAGGGCGCGCGCCGGTCGCAGCCGCAGGTCGTCGCGGTACATGGTGGGGTCGAGCGAGCCGACGGGCACCTCGCGCCCCTCGACCTCGCCGATCCGGGCGCCGAGCCGGCGGGCCAGGTCGACGCCCCGGGTCGGGATGCCCAGCAGGACGACGTCGGCACCGCCGCGGGTGCGTTCGAGGATCTCGTGTGCGATGCGGGTGAGGGCCCGTCCGATGTCTGCGGGCTCGAGCACGGAACGCGCACCGGACGACTCCGGCGCGGGCAGGCTCATCAGGCGCACTCCTTTCCCGCCTCACGGGACGGGCCTTAAAGGATGCTGTCGGTTCGCAACGTTAGCAGCGTCGGCGTCCGGCCGATGCGGCGGACGGCACCGCGTGTCGGACCGGCCGTCACGGGTCTGCTCGTTCCTCGTTATCGCTGAGTAGGCAGCTCGTTACATATCGTCGGGTTCGGTGTCTGGCTTGACCCGCGTCGCCTGCGTGCTTACCGTCACTGCGAGTAGTCGCTCGGGGGCGTGGGTCTCGACTTCCCAAGTAGCGAGGTCCAAGTGACGGGGAAAGGGACCGGAATGTCGGACTACGGAAAGTCTCTTGGCGCGCGCCTGCGTGCCATACGTCAACAGCAGGGCCTCTCGCTTCACGGCGTGGAAGAGAAGTCCCACGGCAGGTGGAAGGCGGTCGTCGTCGGCTCCTACGAGCGCGGCGACCGGGCGGTCACGGTGCACAAGCTCGCCGAGCTGGCGGAGTTCTACGGCGTGCCGATCTCGGAGCTGCTGCCGGGCGGCCATCCGGGCAACGGCATCGCCGAACGCCCGCCGAAGCTCGTCATCGACCTGGGCAGGCTCTCCTCGCTCCCGCAGGAGCAGTCGGGGCCGCTCGCGAGGTACATCGCCGCCATCCAGCACCAGCGTGGTGACTACAACGGGCGGGTGCTCACCATCCGCAGCGAGGACCTCCGCGCGCTCTCGGTCATCTACGACCTCGAGCCCTCGGCGCTCGTGACCCAGCTCATCGGCTGGGGCGTGCTGAACGACGAGGCGCAGACCATCACCGAGACGCTCTGACGGGCAGGCGTAGCCTGGCGGCATGGCCGTGCTCGACGGTGTCTACAGCGTGGGTCCGGAGTCCGGGCGTCTGCTCGTCAGGACCGCACGCACGGGTCTCGGTGCCAAGGCGGGCCACGACCTCACGCTGGAGGCGACCCGCTGGCACGGCCGGCTCACCGTCGACGCCGCCGACCCGGCGAACTCCGCGGTGACGCTGGAGGTCGACGTCGCGAGCCTGGAGGTGCGCGAGGGCACCGGCGGCGTCAAGCCGCTCACAGACTCCGACC
>JAFMQP010000167.1 GCA_017354575.1 Acidothermales bacterium
AGGTGCTGATGTTCATCGGCCGCCGCCAGTCCCGCAACGAGCCGAGCAGGACGCATCCGTTCGGCTTCGGCCGGGCCAGGTACATGTCGGCGTTCGTCGTCTCCATCGTGCTGTTCGTCGGGGGCGGCCTGTTCGGGCTGTACGAGGGCTACCAGAAGATCGCCAACCCGCACCCGCTGGAGACCTGGTACTGGGCCATCGGCGTGCTGCTCGTCGCCGTCGTGCTGGAGTCGCTCTCGCTCCGTACGGCGGTGCGCGCGTCCAAGCCGATACGCGGCCGCCGGTCGTGGTTCAGCTTCGTGCGCCGGGTGCGCATCCCCGAGCTGCCGGTCATCCTGCTCGAGGACACCGCCGCGCTGATAGGCCTCGCGTTCGCGCTCGCGGGCGTCGTGGCGTCCACCGTCACCGGCGACCCGGTCTACGACGGCGTCGGCTCGATGGCGATCGGCGTGCTCCTGGTGACGGTCGCCGTGACGCTCGCGGTGGAGACCGGCAGCATGGTGCTCGGGGAGTCGGCCACTCAGGAGGACGTGGGGAAGATCAGGGAGGCGCTCGTCGCGGACGGCGCGATCGTCGACGTGCACGACCTACGCACCCTGCACCTCGGGCCCGACGACCTGCTCGTGGTCGCGCGGATCGGGGTGTCCGAGGCGGACGCCACGCGCCTCACCGACGTCGTCGAGGAGGCCGAGCAGCGCATCCGCGAGGCGCTGCCCACCGTCCGCACGATCTACGTGCAGCCCACGGCGGCAGGCGACGGCAGCCGGCGCGGTTAGCCGCGGGCACGGCGGGTAGCGGCCGTGCGTGGTTCACGGGACGACCGCGACGCAGCACGCCTTGCGGCAGGTCCGGTACGGGCTCCGGTCGGCGAGGAGCGAGGTCGCCGCACTCGTGCGGACCGCGTCCCGCGTACGCGAGCAGGGTCCGGAACGCGAACAGCTGATCCAGTCGGGGAAGAGCGCGGGAGCCGCGCTGCTGGCCTGGGTGGTGGCGGCGTACCTGCTCAACTCCCCCGTCGCCCTGATGGCGCCCTGGGTCGCGCTGGTGCTCGTCCAGGCGACCGTGTACCGCTCCGTGCTGAAGGGCGTGCAGCAGCTCGTCGCGATCGCGGTGGGCGCGGTGTTCGCGCTCGCCGTCCAGCTCGCCGTGGGCAACACGTTGATCGCGCTCGCGATCTCGCTTCCCGTGATGCTGTTGCTCGGGCAGTGGCGGCACTTCGGCGCGGAGGGGATCTACGGGGCGACCACCGTGCTGTTCGTCCTCGCGTACGGGCCGCTGTCCTGGGGTGGCGTGCTCGACCGGCTGGCCGAGTCCGGACTCGGCGCGGTGATCGGCGTCGCCGTCAACGCGTTCGTCCACCCGCCGGTGCTGCTGCGGCGCAGCCGTACCTGGGTGCGGTCCCTCGGTACGGACGTGCACGAACTGCTCTCGGAGATCGCGACCGGGATGGCCGGGGAGTTCGGCTACGGGGACGCACGCGGCTGGCACGGGCGGGTCAACCGGCTTGACCGCTCCCTCGAGGACCTCCGGTGGACGCTCGCGCGCAGCAGGGAGAGCCTCACCCTCAACCCGTCGCAGTGGCGGCACCGGCCCACCCACCAGGAACGGAACTACGAGGTCGTCGCCGGCATCTTCGAGCGGCTCGTCGACCACCTGGCCGACGTGACGCGCAGTCTCGTCGACGACGGCGACCTGGCCCCGAGCCTGCCGAGCGACGCCGCAGACGAGCGGCTCCCCGCCGCGCTGCGGTTGCCGTACGCGGTGTTCCTCAGGGAGGTCGCCGACGGGACGCTCGCCTACGCCGACCGCGTCACCGGCGAGCTCCCCGTGGACGACGCCGCGGAGCGGCTGAACGAGAAGGTGCACTGCGCGCGGGCGGCGTTCGAGCGGTACCGCGAGGCGGTACGGGCCGCGGGCGACCCGGAGCGACGGGGCACGCTCGGCGCGCTGTTGCACGCCGGCCACCGACTGGTCGTCGACCTCGACGAGATGCGCAAGTCGGCGGCCGGGGAGGAGGTCGCACGCTGAACGCGGTCAGCCGGGCGCGCCGACCAGCGGCCGGCGTACGGTCCGCTCCGGGCGGTCGCCGAGCCGCTCGCGTCGTACCGCGGCGGCGAGCACCTCGGCCAGGTGCACGGGAGTGCGGCCGACGTGCGCCTGCTCGACCTGCGTCCGGCAGGAGAAACCGTCGGCGATCACCAGGACGCCCGGGTCGACGTCGCGGACCTCGGGCAGCAGCACGCGTTCCGCACACGCCATCGAGACGTCGTAGTGGCCGCGCTCGAAGCCGAAGTTACCGGCGAGGCCGCAGCATCCGGAGGACAGCATCCTGCCGTGTACGCCCACCCGCTCGCAGATCTCACCGTCGGGATCCTCACCCATGATCGCGTGCTGGTGGCAGTGCATCTGCATGACGGCGTCGCGGTCGAGCGGTTCCGGCCGCCAGTCGGGCGCCTTCTGCAGGAGGAACTCCGCGAGCGTGTACGTCTGGTCCTTGAGACGCAGCACGTCCTTGTCGAACGGGAACAGCTCGTGCGCGTCGGCGCGGAACACCGCGGTGCAGCTCGGCTCCAGCCCGACGACGGGCACTCCCGCGCGCAGCAGCGGTGCGAGCGCGGCGAGCGTCCGCCGCAGCACCCGCTTCGCCGTCGCCAGCTGACCGGTCGAGATCCAGGTGAGCCCGCAGCACAGCGTCTGCCTCGGCAGCACGACGCGATAGCCGGCGCTCTCCAGCACCTGCACCGCGGCCGCGCCGATCTCGGGTTGGAAGTTGTTGGTGAACGTATCCGGCCAGAGCAGGACGGGGCCGTTCTCGCCGGTGCCGCGCGGGCCGCGCCGGCCGTACCAGTCGGTGAACCGGAGCGGCGCGAAGCGCGGCATCTCGCGTTCGGTCGCGACGCCGCCGGCGAGCTTCGCCAGGTGGCTCAGGCCCGGGGTGTGGGAGGCGAGGTTGGCCGCGCGCGGCGCGAGCGAGGCCAGCCGCGACCACACCGGCAGCCAGCCCATCGAGTAGTGCGCGGCGGGGCGCACGCGCCTGGCGTAGTGGTGTGACAGGAACTCCGCCTTGTACGTCGCCATGTCGACCTGCATCGGGCAGTCGTGCTTGCAGCCCTTGCACGCGAGACAGAGGTCGAGCGCGTCGCGCACCGCGGTCGACCGCCACCCGTCGCGGACCACGGAGTCGGCATGTCCGTCGAGCATCTCGAACAGCAGCCGGGACCGTCCCCGCGTGCTGTGCTCGTCCTCCTTGGTCACCTGGTACGAGGGGCACATCACGGCCCCGCCGGTCGTCATGTTCTGCCGGCACTTGCCGACGCCCACGCACCGCATGACGGCACGCTGGAAGCTGCCGTCGTCGTCCGGGTACTGGAAGTGCGTCGGCGGGTCGGCGGGCGACCAGTCGGCGCCGAGACGCAGGTTCTCGTCGGGCTGGTACGGGTCGACGATCTTGCCCGGGTTCATCAGGCCGTCCGGGTCCCACGCGGCCTTGAACTCGCCGAACGCCGTCATCAGCGTCGCGCCGAACATCTTCGGCAGCAGCGCGCCGCGCGCCTGCCCGTCCCCGTGTTCGCCGGAGAACGAGCCGCCGTAACCGACGACGACGTCGGACGCCTCGTCGAGGAAGGCGCGGAACCTGTCGATGCCGGGCCTGGTCGAGAGGTCGAACGGGATCCGCGTGTGCACGCAGCCGTGGCCGAAGTGCCCGTACAGCGACGCGCCGGAGTAGCCGTACTCGTCGTAGAGCCGCTGCAGGTCGCGCAGGTAGTCGCCGAGGCGGTCCGGCGGCACGGCGGAGTCCTCCCAGCCCTCCCAGGTCTCCGGCATGCCGGGCACCCGGGCCGTGGCGCCGAGTCCGCCCTCGCGGACCTCCCACAGCTCCTGCTCGTGCTTCTGGTCGTCGTAGAACTTCACCGACGGCTGGTGTTCCGTGCCGTCCAGGTCGTCGACGAGCGCGCGCGCCCTGCCGTCCGCCTCGTCCTGGCTGTCGCCGCTGAACCCGACCATGAGCCAGCCGCCGCCTGGCGGCAGCTCCGCGAGACCCTGCCTGTGCTCGCCCTTCTGCCGCTCGAACGACACGAGCCGCTCGTCCACCCCCTCCAGCTGCGCCGGCTCGTGCCGCAGGATCGCCGGGACGGCGTCGGCCGACGCGCACACGTCGTGATAGCCGAGCACGACGAGCGCGTCCGCCTTCGGCACGGGTACGAGCTCGAGCTCGGCACGCAGCACCGTGACGCAGGTGCTCTCGGTGCCGACCAGGGCCCTGCCGATGTCGAAGCCGTACTCGGGCAGCAGCGAGTCGAGGTTGTAACCGGAGACGCGGCGCGGGATGTCGGGGTAGTGCTCGCGTATCTCGTCGGCGTAGCGGTCCGCGATCGACCGCATGGCCGCGTAGATCTCGGCCTGCCGGCCACCGGCGCGCTGGACGCGCTCGTACTTCTCGTCGTCGACGGCACCGGTCCAGAACCGCGCGCCGTCGTGCGTGAGCACCTCGAGCCGCCGGACGTTGTCGACGACCTTCCCGTACGCCTGCGCGGTGGACCCGCACGAGTTGTTGCCGATCATCCCGCCGAGCGCGCAGTTCGCGTGCGTCGACGGCTTCGGGCCGAACATCAGCCCGTACGGTTCGAGCTTGGCGTTCAGGACGTCGAGGACGATGCCGGGCTCGACGACGCACGTCCGCGCGTCCGTGTCGACCGAGACGAGCCGGTCGCAGTACTTCGTCCAGTCGACGACGACGGCCGTGTTGCAGCACTGCCCGCCGAGGCTGGTCCCGCCGCCGCGGGAGAACAGCGGCGCGCGATGCCGGTGGCACACCCCGACCGCGGCTACGCCGGCGTCCACCGACCTCGGTACGACCACGCCGAGCGGCACCTGCCGGTAGTTGGAGCCGTCGGTGGAGTACGCACCCCGGCTGCCGGGATCGAACCGCACCTCCCCGTCGACCGCGTCGCGCAGGTCGCGCTCGAGTGCCGCGAGGTCGACGCCCGCGGTCTTCCGCACGGCAGGTTCGGGCAGCCGGGTCGTCGTCATCTAATCCTCCAACCACTCGCCGGTTCGCTACCGATGCCCGCGCACGCATCGCCGAAACCAGTGATCGCCGGCGGGCCGGGTGTCCGGACGGGCACTTGCTAGACCCGGGGGGTGGGCGTAGCCTTCCGACATCCTTGGCGGGCGGTCGAGAAGCGTGCCTCCCCTTCCCTGCGTGCGCCGTCGCGCACGGCGTCGGAGGTATCGATGATCCAGAAGTTCCGTTGCGACGGCGTGCCGAACATGGTCGCCGCTCCCGGCCTCGTCGAGGCCCGACCGACCCTTGCGCCCCGGCCGTGTGTCACCGAGGCGGGGCCGCTCACGGGCAAGCGGGTGATCCTGATCTCGGTCGACGAGGTGACCGGGCGGTCGGAGTACCTCCGCGACCACCGGGCGATCTCCGAGGTGCTCGTCGACGACTCCGGCAAGCGGGTCGTCCGGGTGGTGGACGAGGCGGCGTCGTACCCGGGGGCCGAACCGGTCCGCACCGACCCCGAGCCCGGCACCCTCTGGCCGGCGGAGCTCGTCTGGCTCGAGTGACGGCGGGCAAGGTCAGGAGGACGCGAACGCGGGCAGCCGCTGCTGCGTGTCCAGCAGCGGCGAGACGAGGGCGGCCCGCTCGTCGAGCCGCGCCAGCACGTCGGCGGGACGCCAGCGCAACGTGTCCGGCTCGGCGTCGCCGGTGGCGACGGCGTCCACCTCGGCCCAGTCCAGCGGAGCGGCCACCGACGGCGTCGCGGTCGCCCGCAACGAGAACGGCACCACCGTCGTCTTGTGCGCGGTGTTCTGGCTCCAGTCGATGAAGACCTTGCCGGCCCGCGCGCTCCTGGTCATCCGCGCGATCACGTCGGTGCGCTCCTTCGCGATCAACGCGGCGACGGCGTGCGCGAACGGCTTGGTCCGCTCGTAGGTCACGTCCGTGTCGAGCGGCACGTGGATGTGCAGCCCCTTCGACCCGGACGACTCGACCACCGAGGCGAGCCCCACGCCGGCGAGCACGTCCCGGACGTCGACGGCCACCCGCGCGCACTCGACCAGGCCGGTGCCCTCGCCCGGGTCGAGGTCGAAGACCAACGTCCGCGGCCGGTCGAGCGCGGTCACGGACGCGAGGAAGGCGTGCAGCTCCAGGTCCGCGAGGTTGGCCGCCCACATCAGCGTCGGCAGGTCGTCGACGACGCAGAACCGGATGTCCCGCTGCTTCCGGTCGCTCCACACCGACGCCGTGCCGACCCAGTCGGGCCGCCATGGCGGGCACTCCTTCTCGTAGAAGAACGGCCCCTCGACGCCGTCCGGATAGCGCTTCATGGTGAGCGGACGCCCACGCAGGTGCGGCAACAGCGCCGGCGCCACGTCGCGGTAGTACGCGATCACGTCGCCCTTGGTGGTGCCGGCACGGGGATACATC
Source organism: Acidothermales bacterium (assembly GCA_017354575.1). GTDB lineage: Bacteria > Actinomycetota > Actinomycetes > Streptosporangiales > WHST01 > WHST01. Next base: position 6,434 of record JAFMQP010000167.1, read on the forward strand.
ACCTTGTCGAGATTCGACAGCTCCACCGTGCGGCCGTCGATCTCCCACGGGCCCTCGGCCAGGCCGGTGGTCGCCTCCCGCCGGGCCGGACGCCGCCGCTCGCCGCGCGCCGCGCGCACCGGTTCCTCGCGCACGACGTCCCCGGGCCTGCGGTCGTCCCGCAGTCCCTTGAACGACGGGTGCCGCAGCGTGCCCGCGCCCGTCCACTCCGCGAACTGCACCTCGCACACCAGCTCGGGCGAGACGAACACCGTGCCGCGTTCCGGCTGGCGCCCGTCGAACGGGCTGTGCTCGGCCCGCAGCGGCTCCAGCCGCCGTTCGAGCAGCCGCCGGTCGCCGGCGTCCAGCCCGGCGCCCACCTTGCCCGCGTACCGCAGCACGCCGCCGTCGTGGTAGCCGACGACGAGCGCGCCGACGCTCCCCGACAGCGAACCCTTGCCCGGCAGCCACCCGCCGATCACCAGCTCCTGCCCGGTGACGGTCTTCACCTTCAGCCAGTTGCCGCTGCGCCGGCCCGGCTCGTACCGGCTGTCGAGCCGCTTGGCCACCACGCCCTCGAGGCCGAGGTCGTCGCACGCCCGCAGCAGCGGCCGGCCCTCGCCGCGGTACCACGGCGAGGTCTGCCAGTGCGCGCCTTCGAGGCGTAGCCCGGTGAGCAGCTCACGGCGTTCCTCCTGCGGCCGGTCCAGCAGCGACCGGCCGTCGAGGTGGAGCAGGTCGAACACCACGTACGCCACGGGCACGTCGCGCCGGCGGCGTGCCACCTCGCGCTCGGACTCGACGTGCATCCGCCGCTGCAGCCGCTCGAAGCTCGGCCGGCCGGCGTCGTCGAACGCTATGACCTCGCCGTCGAGGACGAGCCGCCGCGCGCCGATGTCGAGCGCCATGCCGCGGATCTCCGGGTACCGGCGCGTGACGTCGACCAGGTTGCGGCTCTGCAGTCGCACCTCGCCGGGTTCGCAGAACGCGATCGTGCGCACGCCGTCCCACTTCGGTTCGAAGCCCCACCGCGCCTCGTCGGGCGGGAACTCCGCGAGCACGGCGAGCATCGGCTCGATCCGCGTCGGCATCGGGTCGACGTCGGCGGGCGGGTCCATCCGGTGGACCAGCCAGTCGTGGCCGGCGTCGAAGAGCACGTACCGGCCGGCAACCTTCGACCCGTCGAGCCGGAAGATCACCTCCCGGTCGGTCCACTTCTCCGCCTCGTACGTGCCGGTGTCCCAGACCGTCATCGTGCCGGCGCCGTACTCGCCGCCCGGGATCTCGCCCTCGAAGGTGAGGTACTCGACCGGGTGGTCCTCGGTGTGGACGGCGAGCCGGTTGTGGTCGGGGTGGTCGGGGAAACCGCGCGGCAGCGCCCACGACGCCAGCACCCCATCGCGCTCGAGCCGCAGGTCCCAGTGCAGCCGCCTGGCGTGGTGCTCCTGGACGACGAAGCGCGCGCCGTCGCCGCCCGAGCGCTCGCCCCTCGGCTCGGGCGTCCGGTCGAACGACCGCTTCCCGTGGTACGCATCGAGCCCCATCGCCTGCAGGGTACGCCGGACGCGGCTCGGGTAGAGGCGGTCCATGGTCCGCCTGACCGTGGGTGTCGAGGAGGAGTTCCTCCTCGTCGACGCCGTGACCGCGCGGCCGGCACCGCGCGCCGACGAGGTGCTCGCCGCGGCGCGACCGTGCCGGCACGGCGCCGTCCTCAAGCGGGAGCTGCAACGCAGCCAGGTCGAGGTGGCCTCGCCCGTCTGCGCCACACTCGCCGAGCTGCGCACG
>JAFMQP010000168.1 GCA_017354575.1 Acidothermales bacterium
GGCGGACCTCGCGCTGACCGTGCCGCGTGACGGCACCGCCGTGCGCGTCGACGCCGGCGGCGGGGCGGCGCTGGTGATCGGGCCGCCCGGCTCGTCCGCACGCGCCACGCCCGTGCCCGGCCGCGACGTCGACCTGCCGTCCTACGGACGCCGGGCGCCCGTGGCCCTTGCGCACGCCCGGCCCGACCGGCGGTTCGAGTACCGCATCGGCCGGCGGCCGGGGTTCCTCGACGGCAGGCCCGGGCTGTTCTGGACGGTGAACGGGCACCTGTTCCCGAACGTGCCGATGTTCGTCGTCCGCGAGGGCGACGTGGTGCGGATGACGATCCGCAACTCCAGCGGCCAGGTGCACCCGATGCACCTGCACGGCCACCACGTCCTGGTGCTCGGCCGCGACGGCGTGCGCGCGACCGGCAGCCCGTGGCGGGCCGACACGCTGAACGTCGAGGACGGCGAGACGTACGAGATCGCCTTCGTCGCGGACAACCCGGGCATCTGGATGGACCACTGCCACAACCTGCCGCACGTCGCCGACGGCTTGGTCGTCCACCTCGCCTACGCCGGCGTCTGGGATCCGTACCGCGTCGGCGTCAGCGGCAACGCGCCGGAGTGACGGTCAGCCGCAGACGGCGCCCTGGGCGGCGGAGCCGACCAGCTTCGCGTACTTCGCCAGGACACCGGTGCCGGTCGGGATCGGCGGCGGCGTCCAGTCGGCGCGGCGCTTCTCCAGCTCGTCGGCGTCGACGAGCAGGTCGAGTGCCCGGGTGGTGAGATCGAGCCGGATGCGGTCGCCGTCGCGGACGAGCGCGATCGGGCCGCCGACGGACGACTCCGGTGCGACGTGGCCGACGCAGAATCCCGTGGTGCCACCGGAGAAGCGGCCGTCGGTGAGCAGCAGCACGTCCTTGCCGAGCCCCGCGCCCTTGATGGCGCCGGTGACGGCGAGCATCTCCCGCATCCCGGGCCCGCCGCGTGGTCCCTCCTGCCGGATCACGACGACGTCGCCGGCCTTCAGGCTGCCGTCGGCGACGGCGTCCATCGCACCCGGCTCGCCGTCGAAGACGCGCGCCGTGCCCTCGAAGGTCTCCGCCTCGAGACCTGCGCTCTTCACGACCGCGCCGTCGGGCGCGAGCGAGCCGCGCAGGATGGTGAGCCCGCCGGTCTTGTGGATCGGGTCGGAGAACGCGCGGATGACGTCGCCGTCCGGCTCGGGGGGAGTGATGGCGGCGAGGTTCTCCGCGACCGTCCTGCCGGTGACGGTGAGGCAGTCGCCGTGCAGGATTCCCGCGTCCAGTAACGCCTTCATCACCACCTGCACCCCGCCGACGCGGTCGACGTCGGTCATGAAGTAACGGCCGAACGGCTTCATGTCGCCGATGTGCGGCGTCTTGTCGCCGATCCTGTTGAAGTCGTCGATGGTGAGGTCGACGTCCGCCTCGTGCGCGATGGCGAGCAGGTGGAGCACCGCGTTCGTCGAGCCGCCGAGCGCCATGACGACGGCGATGGCGTTCTCGAACGCCTCCATCGTCATGATCTGCCGCGCGGTGATGCCCGCGTCGACGAGCGCGACGACGGCCTCGCCGGACTGGCGCGCGTACAGGTCACGCCGGGCGTCGGGCGCGGGCGGCGCGGCGCTGCCCGGCAGCGACATGCCGAGTGCCTCGGCGGCGCTCGCCATGGTGTTGGCGGTGAACATGCCGGCGCACGCGCCCTGCCCAGGGCAGATCGCGCGCTCGATGCCGGCGACGTCCTCGCGGCTGAGCCTTCCGGCGAGACATGCGCCGACCGCCTCGAACGCGTCGACGATGTTGACCTCGCGGCCCTTGTAGCGGCCGGGCAGGATCGAGCCAGCGTACAGGTACACCGACGCGAGGTCGAGCCGCGCGGCCGCCATCAGCATGCCGGGCTCGGACTTGTCGCAACCGGCGAGCAGCACGCTGCCGTCGAGGCGTTCGGCCTGCATGACCGTCTCGACGGAGTCGGCGATCACCTCACGCGAGACGAGCGAGTAGTGCATGCCGACGTGACCCATGGAGATGCCGTCGGACACCGAGATCGTGCCGAACTCGAGCGGGTAACCGTCCGCGGCGTGCACGCCCTCCTTGGCCTTCTCGGCCAGTCGGTCGAGCGAGAGGTTGCACGGGGTGATCTCGTTCCACGACGACGCGACGCCGATCTGCGGCTTGCGCCAGTCGTCGTCCCCCATGCCGACCGCGCGCAGCATGCCGCGCGCGGCGGTGCGCTCGAGACCCTCGGTCACCTCGTGGCTGCGCGGCTTCCGGTGCTCCCGCCGTGTCTGCGTGCCCTGCACTGGGCACCTCCTTCGAATCGCTGCCGCACCGATCGTGCAGGCAACACTAGTCGTCTCACATCGTGGTCGACGGCAGACGGACGGGCGGGCGGCGCAGCGCCGGCCGCGTCCCAGTTGATCATGTTCTCATGATCAACCGGTGCTTCGCACGAGCCGCAGGTCGTGGGAAGCACGGGTCCGTCGTGGGAAGGTCGGCTTCGCTACTGCCCGACCCGGCCGTCGATGCGCTCCCGCAACAGGTCCGCGTGACCGCAGTGCCTCGCGTACTCCTCGACCATGTGCACCAGCACGTCCCGCATCTGCACACCCGTCGCGCCGCGCATGTCGAGGTCGGTGTGGTCGGCGACGAACCGCTCCGCGAACGCCACCTCCTCGTGCCAGGCCCGCCACGCGTCCGCGACGACCTCCGGGTCGGGGAACGCGCCGTTCCAGTCGAGCTCGCGGTCGGCCGCCGTGTAGTAGAGCGGCGGCGCGTCCTGCCGCGCCATCTCCCGACGGAACCAGTTGCGCTCCACCTCGGCCATGTGCCGGACGAGGCCGAGCAACGACATCGTGGACGGCGGCACGGAACGGCGGGCCAGCTGCTCGGCGTCCAGGTCCGCGCACTTCAGCTCCAGCGTGAGGCGGTACCTCCGCAGGTAGTCGAGGACCGTGCTGCGCTCGTCCACGGGCTCGATGGTGTTCTGCTCACGCGGGTCCTCGTCGGGGTCGGCCCACATGTCGGTGTGGGTGGTCGCCTGCGACCACCGTTCCACGGTCGTCTCGTCCCGCTCTTCGGCCATGCGCAGATCATGTCAGCCGCGGGCGGCGGCGATGCGGTCGCGGTACCAGTGGTAGCTCGTCTTCGGGATGCGCTGCTGCGTCTCGAAGTCGACGTACACGAGGCCGAAGCGTGCCGAGTACCCGAGGGCCCACTCGAAGTTGTCCATGAACGACCAGCAGTAGTAGCCGCGGACGTCCACGCCGTCGTCGACGGCCGCGCGGACCGCACCGATGTACGCGTCCAGGTACGCCACCCGCCGCGGGTCGTCCACCCGGCCGTCGACGGCGACGTCGGGGTATGCCGCGCCGTTCTCGGTGATGTAGACGGGCGGCAGGCGCGGGTACGTCGTGGCGAACCAGTTGAGCAGGCGACGCAGTCCGTCCGCCTCCACCGGCCAGCCCATCGCGGTGCGCGGGAGCTCCGCGGGCGGGTTCTCGACGACGCCGATGTCGGTCGCGACGCGGCGGCGCGGGTCGGGGTCGACGGTGGGCGCGTCCTTCGCGTACGTGGGGTAGTAGTTGTTCAGGCCGACGAAGTCCAGCGGCGCGGAGACGAGGTCGAGATCGCCGTACCGCCGGAACGAGAAGTCGGTGAGCTCCCCCCACACCTCGCGCTCGTCCGCCGGGTAACGGCCGGCGAGGACCGGGTCGGAGAACACCCGGGTGCCGAGCAGCTCCGCACGCCGTGCGGCGGCGACGTCCTCCGGCGCGTCCGTCGCCGGCAGGACGTGGTTCATGTTCAGCGTGATGCCGAACGTCTCGTCGCCGCGGCGGTTCGCCCGCAGCGCCTGCATCGCGAGGCCGTGCCCCACGAGCAGGTGGTGCGCGGCCGCGAGCGCACCGTGACCCTCGCGCCGTCCGGGAGCGTGGCGTCCGTCCGCGTAACCGATGAACGCGCTGCAGTACGGCTCGTTCAGGGTGATCCACTGCGGCACGCCGTCGCCGAGCGCGTCGTGCACCGCGGCGGCGTACTCGGCGAACCGTTCGGCCGTGTCGCGGACCATCCAGCCGCCTGCATCCTCCAGCGGCTGCGGCAGATCCCAGTGGTACAGCGTCACGCTCGGCCGGATACCCGCATCCGTGAGCTCGTCGACGAGCCGTCGGTAGAAGTCGAGACCCGCCTGCTCGACCGGTCCCTTCCCCGTCGGCTGGATCCGCGGCCAGGCGATCGAGAACCGGTACGTGTCGACGCCGAGGTCGCGCATCAGCGCGACGTCCTCGCGGTAGCGGTGGTAGTGGTCGCAGGCGACGTCGCCGGTGTCACCTCGCACCACATTGCCCGGCGTGTGCGAGAACGTGTCCCAGATCGACGTGCCGCGGCCGTCTTCGTCGACCGCACCCTCGATCTGGTAGGAGGCGGTGGAAACCCCCCACGCGAAACCCTGGGGGAACCGCAGGCCCTCGTCGCTCACAACGCCTCCTTCAGCTCGTACACCCGCACACCGTACGACGCGAGTGTGACCATGGCCGTCGCGTCTCCGCCGCCGAGCGGACGCAGCGTTCCGACGCTCCGCGGCTCGAACGTCAGCGGTTCGTCGTGCTGGCTCACGAACCACGCGAACCGTCTGCCGTCCTCGTGTTCGAGGACGTCGGTGCACACGCGCGGGTCGTCGACGACGAGCGTCCTGCGTACGCCTGCCTCCTCGGCGAGCGCGTCGTAGAGCCGGTACGTGTCCTCGGGGTTCACCCGCGGTCGCTCCGCGGCCATGTGCTCGATCGGGTACGTGCACAGCACGGTCGCCCCGCGCCCGACCGCGTTGCGCAGCAACGCCGGTCGTCCCGCGCCGTCGACCGCGACGACCTTGGCGTCCCGCGCGACCACCGGCAGGTAGCAACGGCTGTGCTCGTTGCCCGCCACCGCGAACCGCAGCACGTCGCCGGTGCGCAACGAGCCGAAGTCCTCGGTGAACGTGACCTCCACCTCGTCCTCGGCGATCGGGTCGTTCAGCCCGTACCTCAGCTGGTGCTCGACACCGAAGATCTCGTCCAGCTTCGGGTGCCACGGCCCACGGTGGTACGTGTTGTCGCCGGCGCAGTAGGACATGTAGACGACGGCGCCGCACCCGGCCTGTTCCCGCAACAGCCGCCACGTCGGCGCGAGTAGCTGCTTCGCTGACGGCAGCAGGTACAGTCGCGCGCCGCGCTCGACACCGTCCTCCTCACGGGTGAACCCGACCGGGAGGCTCGCCTCCCGCGCGGCCAGGTACCCCTGCCGCAGCGCGCCGAACGCCAGCCGCCGGTCCGACTCGGTGGAGAACGGGAGGTCGCGTTCCAGGTACGCCGTCACGACGAACGCCGCGTCCGCGTCTTCTCGCCGGACGCGCGTCACGTCCACGTCGTCCAGCACGCGCGCGAACGCCGCCAGCTCGCGCAGCGCGGCCTTCGGCCGTCCGGCGTCGTCGGTGATGCCGAAGTGCATCTCGAACGGGTGGTGCCGGTACGGATCCTGTGCGTACAGGTTGTCGTAATCGCTGTTGTTCCAGGCGATCCAGCCGGTAGCGCCGGCGAGCAGCGACGTGTGCAGCACCTGCCTGTAGTAGTGGCCCTGACCGGCCTCGGACGCCGCGTCGCTCGACAGGCCGAACTCCTCGAGGACCACCGGCCGGCCACCGACTGCCGCCAGCTCGCAGACGAACGCGGCCGCGAGATGCTGGCGCACCTGGTCGGACTCGGCCGGGTACACGTGCGGACCGGTGAAGTCGACCAGGTCACCGAGCTGCCGTACCGAGAACCCGTTGTCGACGCCGGTCACCTCGATTCCCCAGGCGCCGTCGCCGGTAGACACCGGCTGCGTCCCACCGCCAGCGCGTACCGCCTGCACCATCAGTGCCACCCAGCTGGTGACGTCCGCGGTCGGTGCGACCGGCTCACCGCGGCGGCGTCCGTAGATCGGCATCTCGTTGCTGATCAGCCATGCCGCCACCGCCTCGTGACCGTGCGTCCGCCGCACCATCTGCTCGACGAACCACGCCTGACGCGCGACGAGCCAGACGTCCGCGTAGAGGTCGCGTCCACCACGCCAGGACGGGTCCCAGTTCTCCCCGGACATGTGCCCCACGACGAACGTCGGTATCGACGACATCCCGTGCTCGGCGTGGGCGTCGAGGAAGTCGCGGAAATGCGCGACCTTCTCCTCGTCGACGGTGTCGGGCGTCGGGTGGAAGTCCGGCCAGTAGAAGAACGACCGCGTCTGCCGCAGGCCGTGCTCCGCGAGGACGGCGAGCTCGTCGCGGACGACGCGCCCGTCGTAGTTCCGCCACATCAGCGGGCCGCCGGTACGCGACCAGAAGTTCGCGCCCAGCCAGGAGACCGGACGCCCAGCCACCTCGACCTTCGAGGAGTTACGACGCATCGCTTCCCTTCTACTTGACGGCACCCGCGAGGCCGCGGACGAGATGGCGTTGCAACAGGAGGAACCCGACGACGACGGGCACGCTGACGACGAACGACGCCGCCATCAGCTGGTTCCAGTACACCGAGATCTGCGTGGAGTACTCGCGGAGCCCGATCGCCAGTGTCTCCGACGTGTCGTTCGTCAGCACCGACGCGAACAGTGTCTCGCCCCACGCCGTGATGAACGCGTAGACCCCGACGGCGACGATGCCGGGCCGAGCGGCCGGCACGATGATCCGCCACACGATCCGCAACGGTCCCGCCCCGTCGACCATCGCCGCCTCGTCGAGTCCCTTCGGGATCGAGTCGAAGTACCCGGAGAGCATCCAGATGGAGAACGGCAGCGAGAACGTCAGGTAGGTGATGACGAGCCCGAGCCGGCTGCCGTTCAGCGCGTAACCCGTCGCCTGCCCGATGCTGACGTAGATCAGGTACAGCGGCAGCAGGAACAGGATGCCGGGGAACATCTGCGTCGACAGGACGGTCATCCGGAACACCCCGCGCCCCGGGAAACGGTACCGGCTGATCCCGTACGCCGCGAAGACCGCGATCACCAGCGACGCGACCGTGGCGGAGAGCGACACGATGACGCTGTTCAGGAAGAAGCGAGCCAACGGGACGGTCGTCCAGATGTCCACGAACGGGCGGACGGTGAGCCTGCTCGGGATCCACCGGAAAGCACCCTGCACGTCGCCCAGCGGTTTCGCGGCCGACGAGATCATCACGTACAGCGGGGTCACCACGAACAGCGTCAGGAATGTCAGCCCCACGACCCGGACGACCTTGAACGATCGTGACTCACGCATGGCGGTCCCTCCTCGTCGTCGCGACGAGGTAACCCAGGCTGACCACGAGCAGGAAGAGCAACCACAGCACCGACATCGCCGAGCCGACGCCGAAGTTCCAGGTCTGGAAGGAGCCCTGGTAGATGTGAATCGTGATGACGTCGGCCGCCGGCGGCACCGAGTTCGCGAACAGCACGAAGGGCACGTTGAAGTCGTTGAACGTCCAGAGGAACAACACCAGTACGAGCACTTGGTTGACGGGACGCAGCATCGGCAGCGTGATGCGCCGGAACTGCTGCCACATGCCCGCGCCGTCGACCGCGGCGGCCTCGTAGAGCTCGTCGGTGATCGACTGCATGCCCGCCATCAAAGTGAGCAGCGCGAACGGCCACAGCCGCCACACCTGCACGACGACGATGCTGGCGAAGGCGTTGCCGCCCAACAACCAGAACGTCCTGCCGTCACTGACGTGCAGCTGCGTGAGCAGATGGTTCAGCATGCCGTCGTCGCGCTGGAGGATGAACTTCCACACGATCGTGCCGGCGTACAGCGGGAACGCGTAAGGAACGAGGAACGTCGTGCGCAGCACGCCCCGGCCGGGGAAGCCGCGCTGCAGCAGGGTCGCGCCGAAGATGGCCAGGAGCCAGCAGAACCCGACGACGAGGACGGTGAAGGCGACGGTGATCCCCCACGACTTCAGCAGTCCGGCACCGATCCCGCCGTGTACGTCGACCGCGAACTTGTAGTTCGCGAGCCCGACGAACGGCGCCTCCGTCCACCGGCGCAGGAAGAACACATTGAGCTGCATGAAGCTCATGTACACGCCCGCGAGCATCGGGATCACGTGGACCAGAAGCTCGAAGACGATCGCGGGAGCGAGGAACGCGTACGGAAGCCAGCGGGGGAACCTGCCGCGGGTGCGGCGAGGTGTCCCCCGCTC